>NZ_KV796462.1:52961-83585 GCF_001809185.1 Corynebacterium sp. HMSC072G08 | reverse complement strand
GGCTGGGTGTTTTCCGGCTTCGGGTTTTCAGGCTTGGGCTTGCCCGACTCCGGCTGGCCAGCTTGGGCCTTAGCGAGAGCCTGTTGCGCGGCAGCGAGTTTGTCTGCGTCATTGTCGAGCTTGGCGGTGGCGATGTCGAGCTCTGCTTGAGCGATAGCGACATCACGCTGCAGCTCAGCGTTGGTGGGATCTGCGGCCAGTGCCGAGGTGGCATCGTCAAGCTTCTTCTGGGGAATAGCAAGCGCACGCTTGCGCAGCTTAGCCAGGTTGTCTTCCTCGCTGATTGCGGGCGTATCTTCGGACGCGACATCGATGCGGCGCAGGACGTAGTGCTCCTTCCAGTCTCCACGCGACTCGTCGAGAGTGGGCACGAACATGGTGCCGTCCTTGCGAACCAGGAACGTGTTGTTCGTGACATTGGTCGTCTCGCGCCCGTTGGGCAGCGGGAAGGACTTCGTCACGGTGAAGCTGCCCTGCTGGAGCCAGTTGAGATCGCCGGTCGAGCCATTAAGCTGAATGGGCGTGCCGTCTGCGTCGAAGCCGACAGCCGCCCAACCCGGAAGCACGCCAAAGGTCGGCTCGCTCTCGGCCTTGACGTCGCGGGTATCCGGATCGTAAATGAGCGACTGCGCGGCGGCGGCCGACGGATTGGGATTCGAGTTAAAGCGGTAGATGTGCACGCCATCGGTGGACAGCCCGTCGAGGTAGGTGCTCTGGGAAGTGTAGCGCGAGCCCTTCATGAAGGTGGCGCGCTCAGTGACCTCGGTGGCGTCGGGCTTGATGGAGTAAAGCAGCGACTTCGTGGGGAGTTCCTCGCCCTCGAAGTAAGGCTCCGGCGAGCCGTTGTAGAGGAACGTGCCGTCTTTCATGGGCAAAAGCTCCGCCTGGTTCTTCCACGCGAAGTCGTTAGCCCAAATAGTGCCCGGCTCCGCGTCCAGGCGAGTGTCTCCGAAGAGCTGTTCGCCGGTGGGCAGCGGCGCCTCGGTGAAGGTTCCGTTCGACCCTGAAAGCAGCGTTGCGGTGCGGGCGCTAAAATCCTCCGGGACGATAGCAGCAATGACGTCGGTGCCCGGGTGGTAGCCCACCGCGTAGATGTCGTGGGAGGCGGTGGCGGCTACACGCGGGGTGCCGAAGCCGGAATCGGTGATGTCGACTGCCTTGAGCTCGGCGCGGTCGGTCTCGTCGACGTAGTAGAGCACCTTGTGATTCGAATCGTAGGCCGCGAGGCCACGGTTGCCGGTCTGGGCGGGCAAGGCCGCGATTTCCTTTAGGTTGTTGTCAATGAGCGCGTAGCCCTGTCCATCGGGCATGCCGACGAGTACGCCGGTGCCAGTATCGAAGAGCTGGTGCACGCCGTCGTCATAGTCAGCGTGGGAGTTCCAGGTCTGCGTGCGCAGCGTGATGTCCGACTCGACGAAGGTGGCGCCCTCACCGACATAGTTCAGCGCCACGGGATCGAGTCCCTCGCCCACGGAGTAGAACTCGGAGAACATGCGGTTGCCTTCTTCGGTCAGGGTAGAAGCGATATTCTCCCACGAGACGCGTCCGCCCTCGTTGGTGAACGTGGCGGAGCTGGGCTTGAGGGTAGCGATCTTGACGGCCTCTTTGGGCGCGTAGATCTCGTTCTTAAGGTACTGCTTGGAGCTCACGTGAGCCTCAAGGTAGGACTCGGCGGGGGAGAGCACGACCTTCGGGTCTTCGAATCGCAAGTCGAGATCGCACACGCTCGTCATCGGTTGCGAGGCATCCTGGCAGTACTTGCGGTAGAGGATAGTGCCGTTGAACTGGGCCTCGGTTCGCTTCGACTCCTTGTCAAAGGTGACGTCGGTGAGCTCGAAATCAAAGCCATTGTCCGTGCGCGTTGCCCCGTCGCCCACGTAGGTCGCCCCGTTGGTGTAGCTGTTGAAGCTGGCGCGGATGCCCCAGTGCAGGTGACCGTCCGCCGTTGCGGCGGAGGCAGGCACAGTGAGAGGGATGAGGGCGGTGGTGGTGAGGGCGGCAATGAATGTGCCGCGTCGGAAACGAGATGCCACGATGGGGGTTCTCCTTGGTCAATGAGATGAAACAAAGGCGGCTGAGTAGCGCCCGAACTTAATAAAGCACAATTAACAAAGGGTAACCTAACCTATAGCAGGTAAGGGGGTGCTAAGTTTGTGCCGAAGGGTACGTGGGCAGGGTAGATTATTAAATATCTATACTTTTGGGGGTAAAGCGGGATGTGCTGCGTGGTCTCGTTATGCTGGTGCGCATGCGCTACGTTCTCTTCGCTTTCTCTGCATTCTTTTGCCTTGCGGCGATAGGCAGCCAACTTTTTGGTGCGCCGCGCCTCGTCGCCGTGGTGTGCATGGTCCTCGCTGCCCTCGCGCTCGTCATCGGGCTCGTGTACCAGGGGAGGGTCATCGAGAGCCAGGAGAAGGTCCTCAACGAGGAGCAAACGGCCGAGCTGGAGCGGCTGCTCGACAACGGTCAATTCGGCGTCGCAGTGGGGCAGGTACGCCTGTGGTTCCGGGGCACCAGCGAGGAAGAAGCAGAGGCGGTTGTGCACGCGCTCGCGCAAGGCCGATAACGTGCGCGCGGAAGCGGGGCGTCATGTACTATGTTTCGCATGACTGAACGTACCCTCATTCTTATCAAGCCGGACGGCGTTGCCAACGGCCACATCGGCGAGATCATCTCCCGCATCGAGCGCAAGGGGCTCAAGCTCACCGCTATGGACCTGCGCGTTGCTGACCGCGAGACCGCGGAGAAGCACTACGCCGAGCACGCAGACAAGCCGTTCTTCGGCGAGCTGGTCGAGTTCATCACCTCTGCTCCGCTGGTTGCTGGCGTTGTCGAGGGCGAGCGTGCCATCGAGGCATGGCGTCAGCTGGCTGGCGGCACCGACCCGGTCTCCAAGGCCACCCCGGGCACCATCCGCGGCGACTTCGCCCTCACCGTTGGCGAGAACGTCGTCCACGGTTCTGACTCCCCGGAGTCCGCAGAGCGCGAGATCGCTATCTGGTTCCCGAACCTCTAAGCCGTACTCCACTACACCGAAGTGTACAGCCCAGGCCATGTGCCTGGGCTTTTGGCGTTTTCGTGTCCGCGCGCGGACGAGGGTGCGCCGGGTGTGCCAGAATGGGAGGCACGATACTTCTCACAGAATGAGAAGCGTCGACAAGCTTTCATACACACCGCTGCCTCGTGTGGCTGCTGCACCGTTAAGTGCGCGCCCGGGGAGCGACAAGAGAAAAGGTAAGTGAGTAGCAGACGTGGCTGCACCGAAGAACTCTAAGACAACTACACAAGACACCGGCTCGCTTAGCGCCGCGGCGAAGCTCATCGCGAAGCTCGACCGCACGCAGTTCGGTCCGAAGACCCGCCTTTATGCTTTGGCCAAGCAGATTGCTCTGCCGTCCAGCGCCCTCGTGAGCGTCTTCGCCGAGCAGGGCGTGAAGAAGGCCGCCCAGTCCTCGCTGAGCCCGGATGAGGTTGCCGCGGCTCTCGATGCGATTGTCGCTCAGGCAGGCGCTCCCGCCGCCGAAAAGAAGGCCGAGGAGAAGGCTGAAGACAAGCCCAAGAAGAAGGCTGCGAAGAAGGCTGCCAAGACCTCCGCCGAGAAGGCGCCGAAGAAGACCCAGAAGAAGGCCGCTAAGAAGGCAGAGAAGGCCGAGCCGGAGACTGCTGAGCCCGCCGTCAATGAGACCGTCGCACCGGCAGCCGAAGAGAAGCCGAAGAAGCGCGCGAAGAAGAAGTCCTCCCGTAAGGCAACGCGCAAAGCTGCCACGAAGAAGACCGAAGCGCAGCCTGCTGCCGAGACAGCCGAGACCGAGCAGCCGGCGGACGCCGAAGACGAGAAGCTGCGCGAGCGCGTGCGGAAGAACGTCGAGAATGAGATCTCCCAGATTGAGACCAAGGTCGAGGCAGAGCTCGAGGAAGAGAAGGCCGAACTCGCCACGGTGCAGGTCGAGACTCCGGAGGAGAAGCCGAAGAAGTCGCGTCGCCGCGCTACGAAGCGCACGAAGAAGTCTGATCAGGCCCAGGCTCACGAGGAGCCGAAGCAGGAGAGCGCCGAGGGCGCAGAGAACGCTGAAGACGCCATGCTGCGCGAGCGCGTGCGCAAGAACGTGGCGAACGAGATCTCCCAGATTGAGGAGAAGGTTGAGGCCGAGCTGGAAGAAGGGCTCGACGACGCCGCTGAAAACACCACCGAGGACGCCGCAGAGCAGGAGCACGACGAGTCCCACGAGCCAGACGTCGAGCAGCTGCACGAGGCGCTGGTGGAAGCCGGCGAAGACTTCGACGAGGACTTCGCGCCTATCACCCCGAAGCCTGAGACGGACACGTCGGTCGACTATGCGCCGGTCTTCATGGCACCCACCCCGCGCCGCGGGCGCCGTCGCGCTGTGAAGCGCACGTCCCAGAAGCAGGACCCGCAGCAGGAGCGCCAGCAGCACGAGCAGCAGCCACACGAGAATGAGCACAGCTCGAAGCAGCACGACAAGCAGGACCACCACGACGAACCTGAGCGCATCGAAGAGCCGCGCGCCATTCGCGGTTCGACGCGTATCGAGGCGCAGAAGCGTCGCCGCCGTGAGATGCGTGAGAAGGGCCGCGAGCGTAAGCACATCGTGAGCCAGGCGGAGTTCCTCGCGCGCCGCGAGTCGGTGGAGCGCACCATGGTCGTGCGCGACAAGGAGCGTACGGACGGCCACGGCACCGTGACCCAGGTGGGCGTGCTTGAAGACGGCCTGCTCGTCGAGCACTTTGTGACCTCGGAGTCGCAGGCGTCGATGATCGGCAATATCTACTTGGGCCGCGTGCAGAACGTGCTGCCGTCCATGGAAGCTGCGTTCGTCGACATCGGACAGGGCCGCAACGGCGTGCTTTATGCCGGCGAGGTCGATTGGCGCCGCACGGGCCTGGGCGGCCGCCAACGCAAGATCGAGCACGCGCTCAAATCGGGTGACCAGATTCTGGTGCAGGTCGCCAAGGACCCGGTCGGCGCGAAGGGCGCGCGACTGACCACGCAGATTTCGCTCGCCGGCCGCTACCTCGTCTACGTGCCGGGTGGCCGCAATGCGGGTATCTCCCGCAAACTGCCAGTCCCGGAGCGCAAGCGTCTCAAGGAGATCTTGAACCGCGTCGTGCCGGATGATGGCGGCGCAATCATCCGCACGGCCGCAGAGAATGTCTCCGAGGAAGCCATCGGCACGGACGTGCGTCGTCTGCACACGCTGTGGGAGGACATTACCGAGCGTGCGAATAAAGAAAAGAATTCCAAGGGCGCCAAGCCGGTCACGCTCTACGAGGAGCCGGACCTGCTCGTCAAGGTCGTGCGCGACCTCTTCAACGAAGATTTCAGCCACCTCGTCGTCGACGGCCGCCGTTCCTACAACACGGTGGATCACTACGTGCAGTCCGTGGCGCCGGATCTCGCGGACCGCGTGGAGCGTTTCGACCGCCGTGAGCACGGCGGGGCAGACGCGTTTGAGACCTTCCGCATCGACGAGCAGCTCCACAAGGCGCTCAGCCGCAAAGTCTGGCTGCCGTCGGGCGGCACGCTCGTCATTGACCGCACCGAGGCCATGACCGTCATCGACGTCAACACCGGTAAGTTCACCGGCTCGGGCGGCAACCTTGAGGAGACAGTGACGCGCAACAACCTGGAGGCTGCCGAGGAAATCGTGCGCCAGATGCGTCTGCGCGACATGGGCGGCATGATCGTCGTCGACTTCATTGATATGGTCCTGCCGGAAAACCAGGACTTAGTCCTGCGCCGCCTCAAGGAGGCTCTGGGCCGCGACCGCACGCGCCATCAGGTCTCTGAGGTCACCTCGCTGGGCCTCGTCCAGATGACGCGCAAGCGCCTGGGGACCGGCCTTATCGAGACCTTCTCCACCGAGTGCGAGGCCTGCCACGGCCGCGGGCTTATCATCCACGAATACCCCGTGGACGAGTCCGAGCCGGAGCACCACCACGGCCGCAGCAAGCGCAAGCGCCCCGCGAAGCCGGACCACCCGGCCGCCAAGGCCATGCATGTCGAGCACAAGAACGAGCAGCGCGACGACGAGTACGAGAACAAGCGCGAGGACAAGCCTTCGCTCGAGGACCTCGCGGCCTCCGTCGTTGCGGGCGGCCATGACGCGCAGGAAGATGACCACGAGGAGCGCAAGCCCCAGCGTCGCCGTCGCCGTGGCTCGCGCGGCAGCAACCGCGGCCGCGACAAGCGCGAGGAGCAGAAGCAGGAGGTCGACGCCGCAGAGATCGCCTACGCGGCCGCCGAGCATGCCGAGGAGCTCGACGATGTCCAGGAATTCCAGTCGCATATCCCGGACGAAGAACACGTCTCTGCGAAAGCGGAGACGAATCCAGAAAAGACCTACGAGGAGGCCGTCGCCGAGTTCGAGGCCTCACCGCGTCGTAAGCGCCGCACCCGCGGCAACTCGCGTTCGGACCGCAGGCCCCGCCGCGAGGACTTCCAGCGTGCGCCGGAGCCTTCCGATGTCCCCTTGCAGCAGCCTGAGCAGGAGTCCCCGGCCGAGATCCGTACCGTGAGCTCGCGTGGGCGTCGCCGTGCGGTGCGCCGCGCCACGCGCAGGCAGGCACAAGCCCAGCCAGAAGCGCAGCGTAAGGAGACGGTGGAGAAGCAGTCGACGGAGGAGAAGAGGGCATCGGCAAGCTCGCGCGGACGCCGGCGCGCTGTGAAGCGCTTCGTGAAGACGAGCGAACCTCAGGCTGCCGAAGGCTCGCGTGGCCGGAGGCGTGCGGCGCGTCGCAACCGCGGTTTGTAATTTAGGCGGTGTACGGGGTAGTCTTTGACAGTCGCTGTTTAGGCTTGAGTCAAGCGCTGCATCACCGTGCGCGCGAGAGCCTCAAACGCAATGTAATTTTAATGTCCATTCAGGGCCCGACCGGGTCCTGAGCCGAGTTTAGATAAGGGGTAGCCCTCTATGTACGCGATCGTCAAGACCGGCGGCAAGCAGTACAAGGTTGCTGAAGGTGACCTCGTCAAGGTCGAGAAGATCGAGGGTGAGCCGGGTTCGTCCGTGGCTCTCACCCCGGTTCTGCTCGTCGATGGCGCAACCGTCAAGGCAAAGGCCGCTGACCTGGAGAAGGTCTCCGTCTCTGCAGAGATCGTCGAGCAGGGCAAGGGCCCGAAGATCGACATCCTCAAGTACAAGAACAAGACCGGATACAAGAAGCGTCAGGGTCACCGCCAGCCGGTAACCACCCTGAAGATCACCGGTATCAAGTAAGCCTCAACCGGCTTTTATACCCTTAAAGGAGGGAAACCACATGGCACACAAGAAGGGTGCTTCCAGCTCCAGCAACGGTCGCGATTCCAACCCGCAGTACCTCGGCGTTAAGCGCTTCGGTGGTCAGCAGGTGAAGGCCGGCGAGATCCTCGTTCGCCAGCGCGGCACCAAGTTCCACCCGGGCGAGAACGTCGGCCGCGGTGGCGACGACACGCTGTTCGCTCTCGAGGCTGGCTCCGTCCAGTTCGGCATCAAGCGCAACCGTCGCATTGTGAACATCGTGCCGGCCGAGCAGGCCGCTGCTGAGGCTTCTGCCTAAGCGTTCACGCTTTCAAGGCCCGGGGCTCCCGCTTAAATGGGAGGCTCGGGTCTTTGTTTATCTCCACTAGACTGGCGTCTAGTTTTCTTCGATTTTTAATTCCGGAAGGATTTCCATGGCACGCTTTATTGACCGCGTGGTGCTCCACCTGCAGGCGGGCGACGGCGGACACGGCTGTTCGTCCGTCCACCGCGAGAAGTTCAAGCCCCTCGGCGGCCCCGACGGCGGCAATGGTGGCCACGGCGGCGATATTGTGCTCGAGGTCTCCTCGCAGATCCACACGCTCATGGACTTCCACTACCGTCCCCACATCAAGGCCGGCCGTGGCGCGAATGGCGCGGGCGACTGGCGCAATGGTGCGCGCGGCGAGGACCTCATCCTGGAAATCCCCGCGGGCACGGTGGTCTATAACGACAAGGGCGAGATGCTCGCGGACCTTACCGTCCCGGGTACCCGCTTCATCGCGGCCGAGGGCGGCTTTGGCGGCCTGGGCAACGCGGCGCTGGCCTCCGCGCAGCGCAAGGCCCCGGGCTTCGCGCTGCAGGGCGAGCCGGGCGAGGCGCACGACCTCGTGCTCGAGCTTAAGTCCATGGCCGACGTCGGACTCGTGGGCTTCCCGTCTGCGGGCAAGTCCTCCCTGATTTCCGTGCTCTCTGCCGCGAAGCCGAAGATTGGCGACTACCCATTTACCACGCTGCAGCCAAACCTCGGCGTGGTCGATATGGGCTACGAGTCCTTCACCATCGCCGACGTTCCGGGCCTTATCCCGGGCGCCGCCGAGGGCAAGGGTTTGGGCCTCGACTTCCTGCGCCACATCGAGCGCACCGCGGTGCTCGCGCACGTCGTCGACGTCGCGACGCTGGAGCCGGGCCGCGACCCCATCTCCGATATCGAGGCCTTGGAGAAGGAACTGTCCAACTACCAGGATCTGCTGGAACAGGACACCGGCCTGGGCGACCTGCGCGAGCGCCCGCGCATTGTCATCCTCAACAAGGCGGATATCCCGGAGGCTCTGGAGCTTGCCGAGTTCCTCAAGGAAGACATTGAGAAGCAATTTGGCTGGCCCGTCTTCATCATCTCCGCCGTGGCGCACACGGGCCTGGACCCGCTCAAGTACAAGCTCCTGGAAATGGTGCAGCAACACCGTAAGTCTCAGCCCAAAGTCAAGGTAGACAAGGAACACACCATCATTCGTCCGAAGTCGGCGAAGAAGGGCCGCTTTGCGGACTTCACGGTGCGCAAGGATCCGGAGATCGATGGCGGCTTCATCGTCGAGGGCGAGAAGATCGACCGCTGGATTGTTCAGACCGACTTCGAAAACGACGAGGCCGTGGGCTACCTCGCCGACCGCCTGGCCAAGGCCGGCGTGGAGGACGAGCTGCGCGACCAGGGTGCGGTGGAAGGCTGCCCCGTCACTATCGGCGGCATTACCTTCGAGTGGGAGCCGATGACCGGCGGCAAGGCGACCAATGCCGGCCGCGGCTTCGACGGCCGCCTCCTCGGTACCGACCGTGTCTCCGCCGCAGAGCGTAAGCGCGCCTCGCAGGCACGCCGTGGTCTTATCGACGAATACGACTTTGGCAACGACGCAGAGGTCACCCGCGAGCAGGCAAACAAAGACCGCTGGCAAGGATAACGTGCCCTCTTGCCCGCCGAGCATAGGGGCGCCTGAGCGGAAGAGGTATGATTTCGCTTCATGAGCTATCCGCTTCCCTTAAGCCCCTTCGACGGCGAACCCATCGTGCCGGAGCACCATGCACCGCGTGGGCCATTGCAGTCGCCGCTGCGTGAGGAACTGAGCCGAGCGAAGCGAATTGTGGTGAAGATCGGCAGCTCTTCCCTCACTAAGGAGGACAGCTTCATCACCTCGACGGAGAAGATCAACCACATCGTCGACGCCATCGCGACGCGCATGGGCACTTCGGACATCATTCTGGTCTCCTCCGGCGCCGTCGCCGCGGGCATGGGGCCGCTGGGCTTGCAGAAGCGCCCCAGCGATCTCGCGACCAAGCAGGCCGCGGCCGCCGTCGGCCAGATTCACCTTGCCTACGAGTGGGGCGTGTCTTTCGCCCGCTACAACCGTTCCGTCGCGCAGGTCTTGCTCACTGCCTCCGATATTGGCGCCCGCGACCGTGCCCGCAACGCCCAGCGCACCCTCGAGCGCCTGCGCCAACTGCGTACCGTGCCCATCGTCAACGAGAATGACACCGTCGCCCCCTCCGAGATGCACTTCGGCGACAACGATCGCCTCTCCGCGCTCGTCGCCAACCTCGTGGGCGCGGATGCGCTCTTTCTCTTCTCCGACGTCGATGGCCTCTACGACAAGAACCCATCCGAGCCCGGCGCCCGCTTTATCGAGGAGGTCCGCACGGGCAAAGACCTCAACGGCGTGACGGCCGGCGACGGCGGCCGCGTGGGCACCGGCGGCATGGCCACGAAGGTCTCCGCTGCGCGTCTGGCCACTCGCGGCGGCATTCCCGTCCTGCTCACCTCGGCCGACAATATCGACGCCGCGCTTGCCGATGCCTCGGTGGGCACCGTTTTCCATACCCGCGAGGAACGCAGGCTCTCCGCTTGGAAGTTCTGGGCCCTCTACTGCGCCGATACCGGCGGCGCCGTGCGTCTCGACGCCGGCGCGGTCAAGGCCGTGACCGCGGGCGGCAACTCGTTGCTCGCCGTCGGCATTACTGAGGTCATTGGCGAGTTCCACGCGGGCGAGATCATCGACATCATGGGTCCGGAAGGTGAGGTCATCGGCCGCGGCGAAGTACGTTTTGATTCCGCGGAGCTGCGGGGCATCCTGGGTAAGCAGATGGAGGAGCTGCCGGAATACCAGCGCCGCAGCGTTGTCCACGCCGACTACCTGTCGAACTACGCCTCCCGAATCTAGTCACTAGAAGCCAGAGAAAACCCAGGAAAAGACCATGAAATACGCCATGTTGCCGGAACAATGGGAAGAATCCGTCGAGACTTTGCGGGGAGCTGGCCATGAGCTCGCGGAGCTTTCCGATGCCGACTTCCTCATCTACAACGGCGACGGCTCGGACTTCCCGTTGCCACTGCCGGAGAACATCAACTTCGTGCAGATTCCTTCTGCAGGCGTAGATCATCTGCTCGACGTCATGAAGGAGACCGACGTTATCTGGTCCAACGCCGCTGGCGTATTCGATAACACCGTGGCGGAATCCGCCATCGCGCTGCTGCTCGCGCAGCTGCATGCCCATCGCTATGTCAACGACACCTTCTCCAACTACGATGAGGTGCAGGATCACAAGTCCTACCTGCACGAGGACAAGACTGTGGCGATCATCGGCGCCGGCGGCATCGGCAAGCGGCTCATCACGATGCTCTCTGGCTTTGGCCCGCGCATCATCGCCGTAAACCGGTCCGGCAACGCGGTTCCAGGCGCGGATGAGACCTATCCCATCTCCGAGGTGGACAAGGTCTGGCCTGAGGCCGACTACTTTGTGCTCATAGCGCCGCTTACTCCGCAGACCCATCACATGGTCAACAAAGACGTGTTTGCCCAGATGCCGAAACACGCGGTGGTGGTCAACGTGGGCCGTGGCCCGCTCATCAGTACCGAGGATCTTTTGGCAGCGCTGGAATCTGGCGAGATTGCCGGCGCAGCGCTCGACGTCACTGAGCCGGAGCCGCTCCCGGATGATCACCCGCTGTGGAAGGACCAACGGGTGGTCATTACACCGCACATTGCCAATACCCGTAACTCGGTGCGCCGCCACTTGGGAGCACACACCGCAAAGGTGGCCGCGGCCTTTGAGGCTGGCGAGGAAATTCCTACCCGTGTGGATCCGAACGCTGGATATTAAAGTGTAAAAGCATGAACATAGACATTCGTGTAGGGGACGCCGAACGGCACAATACCCTACGCACACAATGCCCTAGACCTCCTCAGCACCCACTGCGCTAACGGTCTCATCGACATCAACGAGTTCGAAGACCGCACAGGAAAGGCGGCTGTTGCGCGTACCCGCGGCGAGATTGCTTCCCTCTTTGATGACCTTCCTGACAATCCAATTGTAGAGGTCGTTCGGTTCAAGGAATCGGAAGCGCAGGCCGAGCTCGACCGGCTGCAGCGCCGCGGAGGGTTAGTTCACCGAATCGATGCCGTCGTTTGGTCAGCGATGATGTTCCTCTTCTTCCTGGGTCTTTTCGTCTTTGACGACTGGGACTATTTTTGGCTTGGCTTACCGATTGCAGGTTTCGCCTCGTGGGGTGTCAGGGAGGCGGTCAAGCTCTCCGACGACGACGAAGAACTTTATAAGGAATTGAAAAAGAAAGGTGACAAAGACAGGGCCGAGCGCCTACGTCTGGCAGCCGAGCGCCGCAAGGAGCTGGGGCAGTAGTCCGCGGGGTCCGCGGGGCCGCGGGGGGAGTGGCTGCGCGCTTGAGCTATAGCCGCGCGTGACATCCAGGGCGGATAACCATGCTGTTGGGGGTGGGTTTCTTTAAGAGGATGTTATTCAGCTTTAAAGTGACCTAAATCAAACTCGGGGGGACCATTTCCGGGTCTATGCGAGTGGTTGTATGCTCAAGCGTATTCCAATTAGCTAAGCCTTAGTTAACTTATCTATGGATTGACTGTGAGCAAAGGATTCTCTTTCATGACCCATTTCAACGTGCCCAAGTACTCCGTCCGCATTGCGGCAGCCACCCTGGCCATGCTCGCATCCGCGACTGCGTTGAGCGCGTGCAGCAACAGCGAAGACACCTCCGCGTCCACCGGCTCTACCGGCGCCGCGGGGGACACTGCTTTGGCCATCACTGACGTCGCCGGCCGCGAGGTCACCTTCGACAAGCAGCCTGAGCGTATCGTTCTGGGCGAGGGCCGCGGCGTGTTTGCTACCTCGATCCTCAACCGCGAGGATCCGCTCGAGCACGTCGTTGCACTCGGCAAGGACTTGCATGAGGCTGCACCCAGCTTCGAGTCCAAGTTCGCCGAAACCAATGCGGCGTACAAGGATCTGCCGACTATCGGCAACATCGCCAAGGGCGACGTAACCGTCGAAAACCTGCTCGCGCAAAAGCCGGACGTCGTGGTCATGACCCTCGACCACAAGAAGGGTGCGGAAAAGACCGGCTTCCTAGACAAGATGGATCAGGCCGGCCTGAAATACGTCTTCACCGACTTCCGCCAGAAGCCATTGGAAAACACCCCGAAGTCCATGGAGGTCTTCGGCCAGCTCTTCGGTCACGAGGACAAGGCCGCAGAGTTCAACAAGTTCTACACCGGCAAGGTAGATGACATCAAGTCTCGCGCGGAAAAGGCGGGCAATAAGCCGCGCACCCTGGTCTGGCGCGCAGCGGGCCTGAAGGATTGCTGCTCCACGGTCAAGGACTCTAACCTAGGTGACCTGGTTAATGCCGCCGGCGGTGAGAACCTGGGCGATAGCCTGCTGGACACCGAGTCTGGAGACCTTACCGCAGAAAAGGTGCTTGCTGAGCAGCCAGAGCACATCATCGCCACCGGCGGCGCATGGGCCAAGAACCCGGAAAAGCCGGAGGTCCTGCCGCACGTGGAGATGGGTTACGCGGCCAAGGAAGAAAAGGCGCAGGAGACCCTCGAAGGCCTGCTCAAGACCCCGGGCTTTGATCAGCTTGAGGCCCCAAAGGAAGGCAACTTCCATGCTGTCTACCACCAGTTCTACGATTCGCCTTTCAACGTCTTCGCCCTGGAGCAGTTTGCCGTGTGGATGCACCCAGAAACCTTCAAGGACTTAGACCCAGAAAAAGACTTCGCTGACTTCCACGACAAGTGGCTGCCCATCGACTACAGCGGCGTTTTCTTCACCACCAAAGACGCACACAAGCACTAGAAAATGGCACTTTTGACCTCTTCTGATCGTTCGCAGACTGACCAGAAAGCCGAAACCAACCAGGTAATCGCCGAGTACCGAAGCAATAACTTACGCAAGGTACTCACCATCGGTGGACTGGTGCTGGCGGCCTTCGTGGCCTTCGTTGTCGCCACGGTGGTCGGCCCGATTCACCTTTCCCCGATGGAGATGTTGCGTGGCATTTTCTTACCGGGCCAGGTGGATGAAACCACCCGCACGGTCCTGTGGAACCTGCGTCTACCGGCGTCGGTTATGGCCGTGCTCATCGGCGCCGCATTGGCGCTATCCGGCGCGCACATGCAGACCATTCTGGATAACCCTTTGGCCGAGCCTTTCACCTTGGGTATTTCCGCCGCCGCGGCTTTCGGTGGCGCGGCCTCCATCGTGTTGGGCTGGACCGTGCTGGGAAATCCGCAGTTCAATCTCGCGGCCGTCGCTTGGCTGTCGGCTCTCGTGGCTGTGGCCATCGTCGCAGGTGCGGCGGTGTGGCGCGGCGCTAGTGCGGAGTCAATGATTCTGCTTGGCATCGCCCTGGTATTCCTCTTCCAGGCGCTGCTTTCGCTGATGCAATACAGCGCCTCGACTGAGGCCCTGCAGCAGATCGTCTTTTGGACCATGGGCTCACTGCAGCGCGCGAACTGGGTGTCCAACCTGATCATCGCCGCCACCTTGCTCATCGCTGTGCCCTTCACCGTCTTCAACGCGTGGAAGCTCACGGCGCTGCGCCTGGGCGATGAGCGCGCGGCAGCGCTGGGCATCAACGTGCAGCGGCTGCGCGTTTCCACCCTCGTGGTGGCATCCTTGCTGGCCGCAAGTGCCGTTGCTTTCGCCGGAATCATTGGCTTCATCGGCTTGGTTGGCCCACATGTGGCGCGCCTTCTGGTGGGCGAGGATCAGCGTTTCTTCGCTCCGGCCTCCATGGCAGCGGGCGCGATGCTGCTGGCGGGTGCCCACGCGGTATCCATCACCATCATCCCCGGCGTTGCCGTGCCCATCGGCATCATCACCGCTCTTGTTGGCGTTCCTTTCTTCGTGCTGCTCATCTTCACCAAGAGGAGGATCAAGTGCTGAAAGTAGAACAAGCATGCGTGAACTTTGGTAAACGGGAGGTTCTAAAGGGCGTTGACCTCCCAGAACCAGGCCCCGGCACCATCGTCGGCCTTATCGGTCCGAATGCCGCGGGCAAGTCCACCTTGGTCAAAACCATCGCTGGCATCCAAAAACTAACTTCGGGTACGTGCGATACCGGTGATGCCACCGTGGGCTACGTGCCGCAGGACCTTTTGACCAGCGCCTCCCTGACCGCCTTTGAATCGGTGGTCATCTCCGCTAAGCGCGGCTCGGCCAACGCCTTGGAATCGGCGGTTGAGGCGCTCGAAAAGCTCGGCATCGTGCATCTCGCGCACCGCTACGTCCACCAGCTCTCGGGCGGCCAGCGCCAGCTCGTTGCCGTGGCGCAGATGCTGGCCCGCGAGCCGGATCTGATGCTGTTGGATGAGCCGACCTCCGCGCTCGACCTGCGCCACCAGGTGCATCTGCTGGATACCTTGCGCAAGGAGGTCTCCCGCGGGGCGGTGGCGTTGGTAGCTATCCATGATCTCAACCTGGCCGCGCGCTATTGCGATGAGCTCGTGGTTCTCCACGGCGGCCGCGTGCATGCCCATGGAACGCCCGCAGAGGTGCTGAACACCGAGCTGTTGGGTGAGGTCTATGGCATCCGCGCTCGAGTCATCGATGACGAAGGCGTGCCCATGGTCTGTCCTGTCGAGGCTAACTTCAGTAAGCTTGAGCCTCATGAGCCAACTCACTCGCGATGAAGAACGAGACCAAGTACTAAACCTGGCACGTCAGGCGAAGAAAGTTGCGCCGCGGTTCGCGCAGCTTTCTACCCCGCGCAAGAATGAGATTCTTCTGCGCGCCGCTGAAAACCTGGTGGCCCGCACCCCTGAGATCCTCGAGGCCAATGAGCGCGACGTCGCCGCTGGCCGCGCGGCCGGGATGAATGATTCTTTAATCGACAGGCTCTCGCTTGACGCCGCGCGCGTCGAAGGTATCGCCGGCGGTCTGCGCCAGGTCGCCGCCCTGCAGGACCCAGTAGGGGAGGTACTGCGGGGCCACACCATGGACAACGGCATCCAGATGAAGCAGGTGCGCGTGCCGCTCGGCGTCATGGGCATGGTCTACGAGGCCCGCCCGAACGTCACGGTGGATGCCTTTGGCCTTGCGCTCAAGTCTGGCAACGTGCCGCTGCTGCGCGGATCTAAGTCCGCACGCAACTCCAACGAGCAGCTCGTGGAGATCCTCCAGGACACCCTTGAGCACTTCGACCTTCCACGCGAGGCAGTGCAGCTGCTGCCGTGCGAATCGCATGACTCGGTCCACGACCTCATCACGGCGCGTGGGCTTGTCGATGTGGTCATCCCGCGCGGCTCGGCGCGGCTGATCAACGCGGTGGTGGAGAACGCGACGGTCCCGGCCATCGAGACGGGCACGGGTAATTGCCACTTCTACGTCGATAAGAGCGCGGATGTGGACAAGGCGATTGCGATGGTCATCAATGGCAAGACGCGCCGGCCGTCCGTGTGTAATTCCACGGAGACGGTGCTCCTCGACGCGGCGCTGCCGGACGCGGAGAAGCTGCGCGTCATCGCGGCGCTGCAAGATGCGGGCGTGACCATTCACGGGCGCGTGGCGGAGCTTGAGGGCTTCGGAGTGAAGAATGCGCTCGAGGCGACCGAGGAAGAGTGGGCGAACGAGTCGCTGTCGCTGGATATCTGCGCCGCGGTCGTCGAGGGCGTCGACGGCGCGATTGCCCATATCGCGCGGTTCTCGACGGGCCACACGGAGGCCATCGCTGCGCAGGACGCCGATGTCCTCATGAAGTTTGCCAACGAGGTCGACGCGGCGGCGGTTATGCTCAACGCGTCGACGGCGTTCACGGACGGCGAGGTCTACGGCATGGGCGCGGAGATTGGTATTTCCACGCAGAAGCTGCACGCGCGTGGGCCCATGGCGCTGCCGGAGCTCACCTCGACAAAGTGGATCCTGCAGGGATCCGGACAGACGAGGCCGTAGATGAAACGCGTGCGCTGTGCGGTGGTAGTATCCGTGCTCTCCGCCGCCGCGGCAGCGGCAGCGGTGCCGGGGGCATCGGCAAGCGAGGTGTGCCCTGCGGTGACCATTGTCGCGGCGCGCGGCTCGGACCAGGACCCGGAGCACGGGGATTTCCTGGGACCCGCGCGCTATGGCGAGCGGATGTCCAACGGCTACGAGGGGCCGAATATCGCGGGCCTGCTGCACTTGGCGGAGGAGCGCCACCCGGGACTCTTCGACGACGCGGAGGTGCTGGGGCTCGACGAGCACACGTACCCGGCGGCGATGAACCTGCCGCCGCTCGCCAAGGACGGCGAGCGGCTTACGTCGAGCCAGACCACGGAGCGGCTGAGCAGCGTGCTCGAGGAGCATCCGCTGCCGGAGCTTGCGTATGGCACGACGGTGGGTGCGATTGACTCGGTGGTGCGGGGTGCGCGGAACGCGCCGGGCTTCTTGCATGCCCGGGAGGCCGCGACAGGGTGCCATCCTGACTATATCGTGGTCGGCTTCTCGCAGGGCGCCGTCATCGGCACGGCGCTGGAGCAGAAGCTGGGAGACCGCGTCAAGGGGGCGATGTACATGGGCAATCCGGTGCCGTGGCATTCGCCGAAGTCGGTGAACTACTGTCTGGGCGGGGACGTTATCTGCCGACCGACGGTGCCGAACGCGGTGGACGCGCTGCAGACCAAAATGGAAGTGCACGCTAGTTACTTTGAAACCCCACGCGTCACAGATGCGTACTTTGCTGACAGGCTGGCCGGATGGGTGAAAAATTCACAGGAAGTCCAACGTGCACATAGAGTTCCAAACCAGTAGGGTGTCCTAGCGAATAAGAAAATACTGGGAAGGTTTTCACGCCGTGTTTAAACACATTTCAGCCAAGTTTGGCTCTCTGGCGGCATCGGCAGCCGCTGCTCTCGCCCTCATTGCCGCTCCGGCGACCCTCAACGTACCGGAAGCGAAGGCAGACGTATGCCCGGCCGTCGTTGTGGTTGCGGCCCGCGGCTCCGGACAAAACAGCCAGATTTACCCCACGTGGTACTCTGCTGGCGCGCCGTACGCTTCCAACGGCTGGGAGGGCGAGACCATCCGCGCCATGTTGCGCACGGTGGAGTCGCGCTACCAGGCCACGCACGGCGGCGCGTCTGTCATGAATTCGGTCTACGTCCTGGGGCTTACGCCGCAGGACTACCCGGCGACGTACCCGGCCTACACGGTGCCGGATGTGGGACTGCCGCAGGGCATTGGAGACGTCATCGCCATCCTTGCGCAGTACGCCTCCCCGGTGTTGAACACAGCGATTTCCGCGGCCAACCAGTTCAACTACTCCGTGCAGACTGGCCGCAAGGGTGTTATGAACGCCATCAACGGCTACGAGCGCGCCTCCGGCTGCCGCCCGAAGTACATCCTCACGGGCTTCTCCCAGGGCGCGATGGTCCTCGCCGAGCACGAGAAGGAGCTCGCCGCTCGCGGTCAGCTCGCCGGCGCGGTCTACATGGGCAACCCCATGACGCGCAAGGGCGACCCCACCACGGTGGGCAACACCGCCACTGAGGGCGGCCCGCTGGGTTGGACCCCGCTCAACACGGTGACCGCGGCCGGCACGCCGAACCGCATCAACTACTGCCTGCCGCAGGACGGCGTGTGTGATACCTCCGTGGGCACGCTCATGGCCTCGCGCGGCAACGGCGGCAACCACGGCCGCTACTTCCAGTGGTGGTCCCAGTGGGATAACCAGGTGGCAGACGCCGTCGGCCGTTGGATCGACCAGGCGCGTTAGGCGGCTACCCCCAGCGGTTACAATGCCATCCATGACTGCACAGCGCATTGGCATCATGGGTGGCACTTTTGATCCCATCCACAATGGCCACCTCGTCGCGGCCAGCGAGGTCGCTCACCGTTTCGATCTCGAGCAGGTCATCTTCGTGCCCACCGGCCAGCCGTGGCAAAAGACCGGCGTCACGGACGCGGAGCACCGCTACATCATGACGACCATTGCGACGGCGTCCAACCCGCGCTTCCGCGTCTCCCGCGTGGACATCGATAGGGAGGGCGAGACCTACACGCTCGATACGCTTCGGGACATCGGCAAGCTCTTCCCGGGTGCCGAGCTCTACTTCATCACGGGCGCGGACGCCTTGGCCTCCATTACCTCGTGGCATGACTGGGAGCTCATGCTTGAGCTCGCGCACTTCGTGGGCGTGACCCGTCCGGGCTATGAGCTCACGAAAGACATGCTGCCGGCGGACGCCACAATTACGCTCATTGATATCCCCGCCATGGCGATTTCCTCCACGGATTGCCGCACGCGCGCGAAGGCCGGCCAGCCGGTGTGGTACCTCGTGCCGGACGGGGTCGTGCAGTATATGGCCAAGAACCATCTCTACCTTCCCAACCAGAACCGCGTGCTGGGCCTTAACTAGTGCTGAACTAGGAAAAATGGCCAGGCCGTGGGAAACTAGAAATAACCAATTCACGACCATTAGAGGAACACAATTGTCTATTACGGACACCGCCCGCCGCATGGCGGAGATCGCTGCGAAGGCCGCGGATGAAAAGCTCGGCGAGAACATCGCCGCCATTGACGTCTCTGACGTTCTTGCCATCACCGAGGTCTTTGTCATCGCGTCTGCGGAGACGGAGCGCCAGGTCGCCGCCATCGTCGAGGAAGTTGAAGACGAACTCACCGCCGCAGGCTTTGAGCCCAAGCGCCGCGAGGGTAACCGCGAAAACCGCTGGGTGCTGCTCGACTACGGCCACATCGTGGTCCACGTCCAGCGCGAGGGCGAGCGCGACTACTATGGCTTGGACCGTCTCTACCACGACTGCCCGCTCATCGACATCGAGGGCATTGAAACGCCCGAGCGTCCCGGCGAGTGGAGCAACGAGGTTAACACCCGCGAAGTCTCCGATATCGAGGACATCCCGCTTGCCGGCCCCGCGCCGGAAGACGAGGAAGAGTACTAAACCATCATGTCCCGCCGCCTCATTCTGATCCGCCACGGTCAGACCACCTATAACGCCACTGGGCGCATGCAAGGCCACTTGGACACCGAACTGTCCGAGCTGGGCTACACGCAGGCCGAGGCGGCGGCACGTCTGCTCGCAGACAAAGGCATCACCCGCATCCTGGCTTCGGACTTGCGCCGGGCCGCAGAGACCGCGCGCGTCATCGGCGAGGCCTTGGGCGTGCCGGTGCTTTCCGATTCCCGCTTGCGCGAGACCAACTTAGGCGACTGGCAAGGCCGGCGTTCTGTAGACATCGATGAGGAGTTTCCCGGTGCGCGCGCCATATGGCGCCACGATCCCACGTGGGCACCGCCGGGCGGCGAGTCCCGTGTCGACGTCGCGCGCCGTGCACGTCCCGTCATCGACGAGCTCATGGAGTCCTACCCCGAGTGGAACGACCATGCCGTGCTCATCGTGGCGCACGGCGGCGCGATCTCGGCGCTCACCTGCCAGTTGCTGGGGCTTGATGTCGCGCAGTTTGGCATGCTCTCAGGCCTGAAGAATACGCACTGGTCGCAGCTCACCGCGCGGCCGCGGTTTAATCCGGAGACGCCGCTGGCACCAGCCTGCTTTACGGAGACCAACGTCGCTGAGGCGACGTGGTACTTCGACGGCTGGAACATGGGCGCGCGCGTATCCGGCGACGGCGGGGCGGATATCTAGTGGCCGTACGCGTAGTCACTGACTCCTCCGCGGGTCTGCCGGCAGACATCTGCGAGGAACTCGATATCACGGTGCTCGACCTTCACGTCATGGAGTCCGAAGCCAAGGACGGACAAACGGAGACCTCGACCTCGGGGCTCTCGGCGTTGGAGCTCGCCGCGGCGTTTGGCCGCCAGATGGAGCGCGCCCACGACGATGGGGTAGTGGCTTTGCACCTGTCGCGCGAGCTGTCCTCCACGTGGTCCGCGGCCGTGACGGCTTCGGGCGTCTTCCCAGATACCGTGCGCGTCATCGACTCGGGGACCGCAGGCATGGTGCTGGGAGCTGCGGCGATGGCCGCGGCGCGCCTAGCGCAAGACGGCGCGAGCCTCGACGACTGCTACGACGCGGCCCAGAACACGCTCGACCGCGGGCGCACGTGGGTCTACGTCCACTCCACGGAGGAGCTGCGCAAGTCTGGGCGCATCTCCACGGCCACGATGGTGCTGTCCACGGCGCTGCTGGCCACGAAGCCCATTCTCGCGATCCAGAACGGCAAGCTGGAGCTCGTGGGCAAGACGCGCACGCAGACCAAGGCCTTTACCAAGCTCACGGAGCTCATCCAGGAACGCGCGCAGGGTGAGCCGTGCTTCGTGGCCATCCAGCACAACGAGGCGGAGGCCGCGGCGGAGACGCTGCGCGGGCTGCTTGAGCAGATGCTGCCAGCGGACTCGACGTTTATGGTCATGCCGCTAGGCGACGTCATGGCGGTCCACACGGGCCCCGGCGCGCTGGGCGTGTCCGTGGTCTTTAGCTGTGAGCAGGGGCCGGACCCGAAGCCTGCGCATAAGACGACGTTCGGGTGGAAGCCTCCGCAGAAGTAGTTTATTCTGGGCCGCATGGGCCAGAATGCGTCGCAGCGTTCGGGCGCGGGGAGGCTGGCTGACTTGCTGGCGCCGACGGGGGAAGAAGAGCTGCTCAACGTCGAGTATCCGCGCCCGCGCCTTCGCGTGCCTCTCATCCCCGCCGTCGTGGCGGGCCTCGTGCTCATCGCGGGGGTCCTGCTGTGGAACCAGCGGGAGCCCCAGCCGGTACCACTCGTGGCGCCGCATCCGTCTGAAACGGCGGGGGATTTCGTGGTCTCTGTGGTCGGCGAGGTCGACAATCCAGGGCTGGTGACGCTCACGCCCGGCGCGCGCGTGGCCGATGCGCTGGAGCATGCGCGGCCGCGGGAGGGCGCGAACCTCACGGATTTGAATCACGCGCAGCGCCTCGAGGACGGCCAGCAGATCCACGTGCGACCGGCGGGCGAGCCGGTCGCGCAGTCAGATGACGGCACCATTCATGTCAATTCCGCGACGGTGGAGCAGCTCATGACGCTGCAAGGCGTCGGCGAGGTGACGGCGCAGGCCATCGTGGATTATCGGGAGTCCATTGGGGGATTTAGCGATATTGCCCAGCTTGAAGAGGTCAGCGGCATCGGCCCCGCGAAGTTCGCGCAAATCTCGAAGCAGGTGTCGCTGTGAGGGAGCTGCGGCTGCTCCCCGCCTTCGCGATGGTGTGGGCAGTCCTCCTCTGGGGCCCGTGGGTTCTGCTCGCGGCGCCGCTTGCGTGGCGCTGGAGCCGCGGCCAGGTCGTCCTCATGGCGACGGCTGGCCTCGCGGCGGTGCTGCGCGACGTGCCCGCACCCGAGTCGTATGTGGGCACGGTCGTCTCCTCCGGGAAAGTCCTCGAGGTCGCACGGCCCGGCGCGGTGGACGCCCTCTTTACCGACGAGCGATTTCCGGATGGCACGCGCGTCGTCGTTGAGCACGGCGTCATCACGGCGCATGCGCCGCCCGAGGGCTGGTGGGCGTTCGCGGGGGCGGTGAAAGAACATTTCCGCGCGAAGGTCGCGGCACATACGGGGGCGGCGGGGCAGAATCTCATTCCGGCGATGGTCCTGGGGGACACCGAGCTGCAGTCGCACAGCGAGCTCTATGCGGACACCGGGTTGTCACATCTGAGTGCGGTGAGCGGGTCCAATATCTCGATTGTGACGACGACGGTCTTTGTCGCGGCGCGGCTGCTCGGCGCCGGTCCTAAGTTGCAGGTGGGGCTCGCGCTTTCGGCGATGGCGTTCTTCGTAGGGTTGGTGGGCCCGGAGCCGTCCGTGCTTCGCGCGAGTGTGACCGGTCTCGTCGGCTTGGCCGCCGTGGCGAACTCGGCGCGCATGCAGCCAGCGCACGCGCTGTGTTTAGGCGGGATCTTCTTGTTGCTCTACCGGCCAGACCTCGCGACGAACTTTGGATTCGCACTGTCCATGGCCGCGACTGCTGGGCTCATCGCGCTGTTCCCGGCGCTCTACCGAATGCTCGCCCCACTGCGGCTGCCGGACGTCGTGACGCGGGCGCTGGCCGTCGCGATGGCGGCGGATATCGCGACGCTGCCGTTGGTTGCGGCGATGACGGGGCGCGTCTCGCTCGTCTCGGTGCTGGCCAACGTGCTCGTCGCGCCGGCGGCGCCGCCGCTTACGGTCCTGGGACTAGCGAGCGTCGCGCTGCCGGGGCCTGTTCTCAACCTGGTGGAGCCGTTCGCGTGGTGGATTCATACGGTGGCCGTCACCCTTGATGGGCTGCCGCTGACCACCGTCGCCGCGGCGCCAGCGACCGTAGTGCTCGTCTATGGCTGGATCGTGGCCGGGCTTGCCTGGAGGCCCCGTGCGACGGTGGGGATTGTCGCGGTGGTGTTGGTGGCGGCATCGGTAGATTCGCGCACCGTGCTCACGGTGCCGACGGACGAAGATATCCCCGCGCACCCTGCGGCGGAGAAGATCGTCGTGCTCGAGAAGGGGCCGGCGCACGACTATCCGTCCGTGACGAAGGACGGGATTCCCGTCGAGTACCCTCACCGCCGCTAGAATGGCCGGTATGCCATCTCCCGTTCACCTCGTCATCGGCGACGATGAATTCCTTGCCGAGCGCGCCCGCCTGTCCATCCAGCATGGAGAAAAGAAGACCTTCAAGGCGAGCGAGATTACCGTGAGCGAATTGCTCGAGGCTACGAGCCCCTCGCTGTTCGCGGACGAGCGGACCATCATCATCACGGACGTGGAGAAGATCGGCGCGGAGCTGCAGAAGATCATTCTCAACGAATGCACGCAGCTCGCGCCCGGCATGACCATCATCGTCATGTACCACCTCGCCAAGAAGTCGGCGAAGAAGAAGATCCCGGAGTTCGCGAAGAAGCTCGCCAAGATCGCGGAGGTCCACGAGGCCTATGAGCTTTACACGAGCGACCTGGCGCCGTGGCTCACGCGGGAATTCCAGTCGCTGGGTGTGCGTCCTACCCCGGACGTCATCAAAGCGGTGCTCGACGGCGTGGGCTCGGACTTGCGCAAGCTGGCTTCGGCGGCTTCGCAGCTCGTCGCGGATACGGACGGCAACGTGACGCTGGAGGCGGTGCGCGATTACTATTCGGGCATCGCGGAGGTCGCGAACTGGGACATTGCGGACGCGGCGGTCGCCGGCCAGGTGGGCACGGCGGTGGCGACGTGCCGCCGCGCGCTGCAGCTGGGCGCGGAGCCGATTCTCATTGCATTTGCGCTGTCTTCCAAAGTGACGGCGCTTGCGCGGCTCTATGACCAGCGCGGCGACCAGTTCACGTTGGCGAAGCAGACGGGGCTCAATCCCTTCGTGGTGAAGAACAGCATGCGTGTCGCGCGCGGCTGGAGCGGGGATAACATCTCAAAGGCCGTCATCATCGTGGAAGAACTCGCCGCGACGACAGTGGGCCAGGGCGGCGATCCCGCCTACGAGGTGGAGGCGGCCGTCCGCAGGATTGCGGAGCTGGCGGGCTAGACTGATTCTCCGTGGAAAACAACACAGAAGAATCAGTGGAAGAATTCGCCTCCAAGCTTTTTGATATGGCGCGCCACGGCGACCCTACGCTTATCGAGTACGTGAAGCAGGGCGTCAACGTCGACTTGGTCAATCAGGACGGCCAGTCCTTCCTCATGCTCGCGTCCTACAACGGACAGCTGGAGCTCACCCGCGCGCTGCTCGAGGCGGGTGCGAACCCGAATCTGCTGAACGATCGCGGGCAGTCGCCGCTGGCGGGCGTCATCTTTAAGAAGGAAGAAGCGATTATTGACCTGCTCGTTGAGCACGGCGCGGACCCGTTGGCGGGCCAGCCCACGGCAGTGGATACGGCGCGCATGTTCGGTCGAGACGACCTCGTGGAGCGTTTCGCCCAGTGAGCCTGAGCGCGTACCTCACCGTTATCGTCGCCAACCTGCTCGGCGCGCTGTCGCCGGGCCCGGACATCATCCTCATTCTGCGCACGGCGACGCGCTCGCGTCGCCATGCGGTGGCCGCGGCCTTCGGCATCCAAGTGGGCGTACTCATGTGGGTCTCGCTCACGGTGCTGGGTGCGGCGGCGCTGCTCACGGCGTTCCCGGAGATTCTCGACGCCGTGCAGATCGTGGGCGGCGGCTGGCTCCTCTGGATGGGCCAGGGTTTGGTCCGCTCGGGCTGGGAGAACCGCACCTCGCCGCCAGTGGGTCTGGCGGAGGCCGCCGCCGCGCTGGGCACGGTGCGCCACACGTTCGTGCAGGGGCTCACCACGAATCTGTCGAATCCGAAGATCGTGTTGTTCCTCGCCGCGCTGGTTGCACCGCTGTTGCCGGCGCATCCGAGCGTGGGCACATCCGTCGCCCTGATCCTGGGGCTGGCGTGGAGCTCGCTCGCACTCTTCTTGGTGCTGAGCTTCGTGGTGTCCACGCGGGCGGTGCGCCGCAAGATGCTCGTGGCAACACCCTTTATCGACTTGGGCGCCGGTCTCTTCTTCCTCGCGGCCGGCGCGGTGCTGGTCGTGCGTGGAGTGACTGCACTGGTTTAGCTATTTCGCGGCCAGTGCCTCCGCGACGCGCACGAGCTGCTTGGGATAGTCCTTCTTGCCCGTGCGCACCTCGAGGAAGACGAGGCCGGGGTGGGCCTTCGTCTTCTCGAAGGCGGCACCCAGCTCGTCGAGCGTTTCCGCCTTGAGTGTGAGGCCGAAGTCGCCTGCGCCGAAGAAATCGAGGGCCTTCGACCAATTCCACGCGGGGATGTCGTTGTAGTACTGGTCCTCGCCATGGATGGCGCGCTCAACGGAGTAGCCATCGTTATTGACGAGCAGGATGACGGCGGGGATGCGCTCGCGGATGAGCTGGCCGATTTCCTGGATGGTGAGCTGCGCGGAGCCGTCGCCGATGAGCAAGACGGGCCGCCGGCGCGGCTCGGCGAGTGCGGCCCCCAGGGGGGCGGGGAGCGTGTAGCCGATGGAACCCCACATGGGCTGGCCGATAAAGACCGTGTCGCTGGGGAAGTGGTGGGCGGCCAGTCCGAAGAAGGAGGTGCCCTGCTCGGCGAGGACGAGGTTGCCAGGGGTGAGCGCCTCGGACAGTGCGCACCAGAGCTGGGACTGGGTAAGTTGTGCAGAGTCTGCGACGGCCTCGGCCTCGGGCGCGCCGGTGGGCATGTACTCGGGTTTCAGGTCCGTGATGACTTTCTCGAGGATATCGATGGCGCGGTGCATGCTCAGCGGGGTGTAGGCATTCTTGCCGATGAACGCCGTGTCGCGGCGGACGTCGATCTGGTGGGACTGCTCGATCTTGGTGGTGAAGCCCGCCGTGATGTTGTCGGTGAAGTCCACGCCAAGGGTCACGAGCGCGGTGGCATCTTCGATGGTGTGGCGGCAAGACTCATAGGAAGCCGCGCCGGCGTAGATGCCTGCGAAGTTGGTCTCCTCCTCGTTGACGACGGTCTTGCCCCAGCTCAGCGTGGCGACGGGGACTTTGGTCTTCTCGAGGAAATCTGCGAGCCGGTCTTGAGCGCCGAAGCGGTGCACGAGGACATCGGCAAGCACGGCAAGCGTGCGGCCGGGCAGGAAGGCGCGCAGGTCGCGCTCGAAGTCGCGGGCGGCGGCCTCTGAGTCGTGCTGTTCGATAAGGGGCAGGGGACCGGTGGGCGGCTCGGTGGGAGTCTCCGCGACGTCTGCGGCGAGGTGAATGACGCCGGGCTTGCGCTGGAAGAGGACTTGGACGATGAGGTTATCGATCTGCGCACGGGCAGTTATGGCGTTGAGGTCCTCCGCGATGCAGGAAATCTCGCGGTCGATGCGGTAGAACTTGCCGATGTCCCCGTCGCCCAGCGTGTGATGGATCTTGGCGCGGGAGGCCTGGAGCTCCTTGCGCGGGGCACCGACGATGTGGATGACGGGCACGTGCTCGGCGAAGGAACCGGCGAGCGCATTCGTGGCGGAGAGCTCGCCCACGCCAAACGTGGTGAGGAACGCGCCGATCCCACGGAGACGGGCGTAGCCGTCTGCCGCGTAGCCGGCATTGAGTTCGTTAGAATTGCCAACCCAGCGGACCGTGGCGTGATCGACGACGTGATCCAAAAACTTGAGGTTGAAATCGCCTGGGACGCCAAAGAGCTCGGTTACTCCGACGCTGGACAGACGGTCAAGCAGATAATCCCCGATGGTGTACATGGGTCTTTCTCCTTCGTGTCAGGTGAGTGCGGTACCTCACACTGTAGAAGAAAAGTGGTTCAAAAGTTACGTACGAGGACCTCGTCGACCTTGCCGCGTTTCGAGGCGACGGAATTGATGGCGCGGTTCGCGCCGACGGTCTCCACCGTGTAGTCAGCGTAGAGCTCCGCAATAAAGGGCGTAGCCGAGTTAGAGAGCAGGAACTTTGCGCCGTTGTAGTCGAGTTCGTCGCACGCGAGCTTCAGCGCGATTTGGTCCGCGTGGCTAAACCCGCCCGACTGGTACCCCGTGAAATTGCTCGTGGGGGTGACCGGATCGTAGGGCGGATCGAGATAGACGAAGTCGCCCTCGCCTGCGCCCTTCAAAACTGCGTGGTAGTCGCCGTGGAGGAGCGTCACGTCATTGCCGCGGAGGTAGCGCGAGACCGCCTGCAGGGTCTTATCGTCGCAGATGGCCGGGTTCTTATAGCGACCGAACGGCGCGTTGAACTGCCCGGCGTTGTTGACGCGATAGAGCCCGTTGTAGCACGTCTTGTTGAGGTAGATGGTGCGGGCGGCGCGGGAGACACTCGAAAGCTCGGCAAAGCTTGAGGAGCGGTCGAGGCCGCGCAGCTCGTAGAAGAAGTCCTCGTTGTTGGGGTAGGTCTTCAACAGCGCAATGAGCTCGTCGACGTGGTCGCGCACGACCGTGTAGACGGTGATGAGCTCGCTGTTGAGATCCCCCGCGATGGCCTGCTGTGGCGCGAGGCTAAAGAGCACGGCGCCGCCGCCGAGGAAGGGCTCGCGGTAGCGCTCAAACTCCGGCACGACCGCGCGGATGGCGGGCAGCAACTGGCGCTTGCCGCCGACCCACTTGAGGAGCGGCTTGAGGGAGGACGTCATGGAGAAAAATATACTGGACGAATGTATGTTCGACTCTATAGGCAAAAAGAAAGGCGGCCTGAGCCGCCTTTACTTTTTAGTTACGCCATCTTGTTGAAGGCGTTGGCCATACCCGACTTCTTGTTCGCGGCGTTGTTGCGGTGGAACACGCCCTTGGAGACGGACTTGTCCAGAGCGCGGGAAGCAACGCGGAGCTGCTTCTCGGCACCAGCCTTGTCGCCAGCCTCGACGAGAGTGCGGAACTTGCGGATCTCGGTGCGGACGGCGGAGCGGACTGCCTTGTTGCGCTGGCGAGCCTTCTCGTTGGTGATGATGCGCTTCTTCTTGGACTTGATGTTTGCCATTGAAATTACCTCTTGGGAATCGAAATGATTACTGTTAGCGACTTACCCCGCACGGACATGTCCCGATTTCTCTCGGCGCGAGTGTTCGAAGGGCGAACCCAAGGTCCTGCTCGTCCCGACTCGCGCGCCACGGTGCGTGGAAGCAACCTGAGTAGCTTAGCAGAGAACCTATCCCCAGTGGTAACGGGACCTGAGCCGGTTGGCAATCCGCTCGAAGCGGCGCTCCGGGAAGAGCGTGCCTTGGCGGCGGACTTGCTCCTCCGCGATCTCCAGGACCCGGTCGAGGCGAATCCAGCATTGACGGCCTTGCTCGTCCCACTCGCCCGAGCCGATGGGCAGCCAACAGTCGTCCGTGGAGTGGTCCGGGTTGGGGGAGATGAGAAGCCCCAGAATGGTTGCGCGCGTCCTGCCTACGACGAGGACCGCGCGTTCTTGCGGGGGAGTCGTCGGCGTCCACACCCACACGACCTCACCGGAGTCAGCCTGGCCGTCCATATCGGGGGCAAAGAAGATGGAACGCGCGCGGGATTCGGTCTTCTCAATCCGAATCTTCGCGGCCTTGCGGATGGTCGCGCGGCGTCCGTGCAGGCCAATGCGGTCATTAATGCGGCGCAGACCGGTGTCCAAGGGGTGGGCCTCGCGAATGGACAATGCCCTTTTAATTCGCGTCCATCCGGTTGGGTTCGCGCTCGTCATGTCGACTATTCTAAACCCATGTCTAAAAACTTTGCGGCCACTACGTTTACGGATCCAGCCCGAATCCGAAACTTCTGCATTATCGCCCACATCGACCACGGCAAGTCGACGCTGGCTGACCGCATCCTGCAGCTGTCCCAGGTCGTAGAGGAGCGCGACATGCGCGACCAGTACCTGGACAACATGGATATTGAGCGCGAGCGCGGCATCACCATCAAGGCGCAGAACGTGCGCCTTCCCTGGATCCCCCGTTCGGGTCCCTTCGAGGGGCAAGAGATCGTCATGCAAATGATCGATACCCCCGGCCACGTGGACTTTACCTACGAGGTCTCCCGCGCCCTCGAGGCGTGTGAGGGCGCCATTTTGCTTGTCGATGCCGCCCAAGGCATCGAGGCTCAAACCCTCGCGAACCTCTACCTGGCGATGGAAAACGACCTGGAAATCATCCCGGTCCTCAACAAGATTGACCTCCCTGCGGCTGACCCCGAGAAGTACTCCCTGGAGATCGCCAACATCATTGGCTGCGAGCCAGAGGATGTTCTGCGCGTCTCGGGCAAGACGGGCGAGGGTGTTGACGCATTGCTTGACAAGGTCGCCGAGCTCGTTCCCGCTCCGACCTCCGATTTCGGTCCGGACGCCCCCGCGCGCGCCATGATCTTCGACTCCATCTACGACACCTACCGCGGCGTCGTCACCTACATCCGTATGGTCGACGGCACGCTCAAGCCGCGCCAGAAGGTCACCATGATGTCCACGGGCGCCAACCACGAGCTGCTCGAGGTGGGCATCGTCTCGCCGACCATGCAAAAGTGCGAGGGCCTCGGCCCCGGCGAGGTTGGCTACCTCATCACCGGCGTAAAGGACGTCCGCGAGACCAAGGTCGGCGATACCGTCACCTGGGCCTCCGGCGGCGCCGAGGAACCTCTCGAGGGCTACGCCGATCCTAAGCCGATGGTCTACTCCGGCTTGTTCCCCATCTCCCAGGCCGATTTCCCGGACCTGCGCGACGCGCTGGAGAAGCTGCAGCTTAACGATGCCTCCTTGACCTATGAGCCCGAAACCTCCGTCGCCCTTGGCTTTGGTTTCCGTTGCGGCTTCCTGGGTCTGCTTCACATGGAAATCACCCGTGACCGCCTGGAGCGCGAGTTCGACCTGGACCTCATCTCCACCGCGCCGTCAGTGACCTACCGCGTGGTTGGCGAGGATGGCGCCGAGCAGATCATCCACAACCCGTCAGACTGGCCGGAAGGTAAGCTCCGCGAGGTCTACGAGCCGGTAGTGAAGACCACCATCATCGTGCCAGCGGACTTCGTGGGCCCGACCATGGAGCTGTGCCAGTCCAAGCGCGGCCAGATGGGCGGCATGGACTACCTGTCTGAGGACCGCGTCGAGCTGCGCTACACCATGCCGCTGGGTGAAATCATCTTCGACTTCTTCGACCAGCTCAAGTCCCGTACCAAGGGCTACGCCTCCCTCAACTACGAGGACGCTGGCGAGCAGCTCGCGGACCTCGTCAAGGTCGATATCCTCCTCAACGGCGACCCTGTCGACGCCTTCTCCGCCATCGTCCACCGCGACTCTGCGCAGTGGTACGGCAACAAGATGACGAAGAAGCTCAAGGAGCTCATCCCACGCCAGCAGTTCGAGGTGCCGGTCCAGGCCTCCATCGGCTCCAAGGTCATCGCGCGCGAGAATATCCGCGCGATGCGCAAGGATGTTCTGGCCAAGTGCTACGGCGGCGATATCTCGCGTAAGCGCAAGCTGCTCGAGAAGCAGAAGGCCGGTAAGAAGCGCATGAAGTCCCTCGGTTCGGTCTCCGTTCCGCAGGAAGCCTTCGTCGCAGCGCTGTCCACCGACGACGACTAAACCGCGTCACCTCCAAGCCCGCCCTCGTGGCGGGCTTTTTTCTGTCCAGCTTTGGGTTTATGGCGCCTTGACGCCTCATTGGGGTGGTGAATCACCACAAAACCAAAGCTGGCGCGGTTCGGTCGGGCTTAGATTTGGGTTTATGGCGTTTGGGGCCGTGGTGGC
>NZ_KV796462.1:0-52861 GCF_001809185.1 Corynebacterium sp. HMSC072G08 | reverse complement strand
GATTAGTAGAGAGCGGGGCGGATAGCCGCCCATGCGGGAGCGAGTTGGCCCGAGAACATGGACCAGTCATGGACGCCACGGTCGAGATAGTTCGTGGTGTGCTCGATGCCGGCGCGGGTAAGAGCAGAGTCGAGACGCTGCGTGCACTGGCGCGAGCCTGCCTCGAGCAGCGTGCCGCCAATCTGATCCGTGAGCGGCTTGCCAGCGTAGCCGCGCTGGTCGGCCTCGGTGACCTCGCCGGTTGCCGCGGAGAGGTAAATGCGCGTGCCGCGCAGGCCTTCCGGGTGCGAGGTGACGTCGTTGCGCTTCCAGTCGGACGCGTCCCACATGTTGGCGGTGCTGCCGCCGCCGTTGCCGACGGTAAGCTCCACGGTGCCGCGGCCCGTCGGGTCGAGTGTCGAGTAGCAGCCGGAGATGCCCGCGACGGCGTCGAAGAATCCCGGATTGTTATTGGCCATCATGACGGCGCCGGAGGCACCCATGGACAGGCCGATGGCGGCGCGCTTGCCGTTATTGGGGATTTCGCGGTCTACAAGCGGGGCGAGTTCCTTCGTGTAGAACGTCTCCCATTTCATGCGGCCGAGCTTGGGGTCATCGCGGCGCCAGTCCTGCCACATGGAGGAACGGCCTTGGTTGGGAATGATGACGGTGGCATCGGAGTCCGCGAAGACCTTCTGCGCAATGCCGCGTTTGATCCAACCGGAGGTCTCCGGCGAGTCGACGCCCTCGAAGAGGAAGACGACTGGGCCGGTGCCCACGAGGACGTCGGCCTCGATGACGCGGCCCATGGCCGGTGAGGCGATGTCCCAGCGCTCTTGGCGACCATCGACCTTGTGGCGGGTGATGGATGCGGAGGGGAGGGAGGTGATGGGGTGGGGATAGGCGGCATCGGAAGCAGCCCAAAGATCGGTGAGAAGCTTGGCGTTGGGCCCCAGCGCGCCGAGGAGCGTGGTGACGGCCTCGACGGTGACGCGGGAGGAGCCGTGGTTGGTGCTGGAGAGCTGGTGTGCCTCGGAGGAAAGGTCCTGGGCGTGGGCCGCCGGGGCGGCGAGGGTAAGGGTAGCGGCGAGAGCAAGAGGGAGAATTCGCATGCGCGTTACCTTACAATAGGCGGGCATGACTACACCCCACATTGGCCAGCAGCTCCCGCCGCTTCCGGCGCCGGGCGCGACCTTGCAGGGCGAGCCTGCCGTCGACGTCCTGCGCAGCGAAGCTAAGGAATTATTGAATAACCTGCAGGTTATTCGGCGCGACCTGCACGAAAACCCTGAGATTGGAAATCAGCTTCCGCGTACGCAACGTCGCGTGCTCGAGGAGCTCGAAGGTCTGCCGCTGGAGGTGTCGACCGGCTTAGCCGTGTCCTCGGTCGTCGCGGTGCTGCGCGGGGGTAAGAGGGGCGACCATCCGGTCTCGGTGTTGCTGCGCGCAGACATGGACGCGCTCGAGGTGGGGGAGCGCTCTGGCAGCCCCTTTGCTTCGACGAATGGCTACATGCATGCGTGCGGCCACGACCTACACACGTCGGCGCTCATTGGCGCGGCGCGCATGCTCTGCGCGCACCGCGAAGAGCTCGAGGGCGACATTATTTTCATGTTCCAACCGGGCGAGGAAGGCCCGGGCGGCGCGCAGCCGATGATTGAGGAAGGCGTGCTTGACGCGGCGGGGCGCCGTCCGATTGCGGCGTACGGTTTGCACGTCGGCCCGCAGGACTTTGGCACGTTCAACCACGCACCGGGGCCGCTCATGGCATCCTCGTCGAACCTTCGCATTACGGTGCTGGGCAAGGGCGGTCACGGCTCGCGCCCGCACGACGCGGTGGATCCCGTGCTGGCGCTGGCGGAGATTCAGCTCGCGCTGCAGTCCGCGGTCACGCGCCGCTTTGACGCGCTCAATCCGGTGGTCATCACCGTGACCAACCTCTGGGCGGGCGACGGCGCGATTAATGCCATCCCGGAGCGCGCGGGCTGCTCGGCCACGGTGCGTGTGCTTGACGATGCCGCCATTGAACGGGTCCGCCAAGTCATCACCGAGGTCACCACCAATGTCGCAGCGGCGCACCGCTGCTCTGTGGAGACCGAGTTCGAGGTGCTCTACCCGTCCACGAAGACGAATGCGCGCGAGGACGCGTTTGCCGCGGGCGTGTGGGCTCGCCAGTTCGGGCAGGAACGCGTGGTGCGCATGCGCACGCCGATGATGGCCAGCGAGGACTTTGGCGTCGTGCTTCAGCAGGTACCGGGCACGTTCGCGTGGCTGGGCACGGTTGACCCGAGCCTGCCGGAGCAAAAGCGCGAGTGGAATCACTCGCCGCTCGCGCGCTTTGATGATCGCGTGCTCGGCGATCAGGCGGCGGCGCTGGCTGCGGTGGCGGTGGAGCGACTGCATGCGGCGCAGTCGCACCCGTCACCGACGATTCATGCGGCGCGCCAGGCTGCCCACCAGGTATAGGACCACCGCGGCCGCGATGAGCGCAAGGGTTTGGGGCAGCCAGTAGAGGGGGTAGTACTGCGCTGCATACCCGGCTGCGGCGGGATCGTCGAAGAGACGGTAGGCAAGAACGGGAATCCACCACAGGCGGTGGAGTGCGAGGAGGACGCCGGGGATGAGCAGCCAGCGGAAGCGCCAGCCTGCGATTGCGATGAGCACGAGGCCGACGATGGCGAGCAGCGAGAACGGGCCGCCTTCGGTGAGGAAGAGATGGTCGATCTGGTGCTGCTCGGCGAGTGAGTAGCCGTCGAGGACGACCTCACTAGGAATTCTTGTAGCCATCGGCCCATTCTCCTGTCTCGAAATCGTAGTCGACGTTCTCGCCGTCTTCGTCCGTGCGCTGGTACCACTCAGTGTAGCGGTCCGCGGCGGAGTCGAAGTCGGAACCGGCGCCGCGGCCCTCTTCCGCATGCTCGACGGAAATCTCGAAGTCGTCTCCGTGTTCCTCGATGCCGCGGACGACGGCGTTTTTGACGGCGGTGCGCGCGTAGGCGCGGCGGATAAACATCGGGTCGGAGTGCAGGTCCTTGATGAAGGCGACCATCATGACGAGCAAGACAACGCTAAACGGCAGGGCTGCGAGGATGGTGAGGTTCTGCAGTCCGGAGAGGACCTCCTCGCCGCCGGTGAGCAGCATGACGACCGCGATGCCCATCATGGACAGACCCCAGAAGACGACGACGAATTTATTGGGGTCGGGTCGCCCTTGGAGGACATGGTGCCCATGATGACGGAGGCGGAGTCCGCCGAGGTCACGAAGAAGACCGCGAGGACGAAGAGCAGCAGGAACGGCGTGATGGTACCCAGCGGCAGATCCTGGAACATGGCGAAGAGCACCTGTTCGTTGGATGCGGAGCCATCGAAGCCCTCGAGCCCCTTCTGGTTGAAGCTAATCGCGGTGCCGCCAAAGACGGTGAATGCGAGAATGAGGATGGCCGTGGGCGCGAAGACCGTGATGAGGGTGAATTCGCGCAGGGTGCGGCCGCGGGAGATGCGGGCGACGAACATGCCCACGAACGGGGTCCACGCAATCCACCATGCCCAGTAGAACGCCGTCCAATAGGACTGGAACTCGATGGTCTCATCACCCCAGGACAGGCCCTTGGCCATCATGGGCAAAAGCTGGTCGAGGTAGGTGATAATGCCCGACGGGATGAGGTTGAGCAGCAGCGTGGGGCCCACGATAAAGACGAAGATGACGAAGCCGAGCGTGAGCGTGATGTTGATATTCGACAGGTAGCGCACGCCGCGCGAGACGCCGGAGACCGCGGACAGGATAAACGCGCAGCCGAGGATGCCGATGATCACGAGCAGGCCCGCGTTCGCCACCGGGTGGCCGGAGATGATGGTTACGCCCTCGCCAATTTGGATGGCGGAGACACCCAGCGTTGCGGCGGTGCCGAAGAGGGTCGCGATGAGCGCGAGGGCATCGATAAGCTTGCCCAGCGGGCCGTCCGTGTCGCGGGAACCGAAGAGCGGCTTGAAGATGGAGGACACGAGCGGGACGCGGCCGCGGCGGTAAGACGAGTACGCGATGGCGCCGCCCACGAGGGCATAGGCCGCCCATGGGGAGATGCCCCAGTGGTAGTTGGCTTGCGCCATGGCCTGGTGGAGGGCCTCGACCGAATTGCCGTCCACGGTGTGCGGCGGCGGGGTGAGGTAGTGCGCCAGCGGCTCAGACGGGCCGTAGAAGAAGATACCGACGCCGATGCCAGCGCCGAACATCATGGCGATCCAGCTAAAGCGGCCGAACTCGGGTTCTTCGTCATCTGTGCCGAGCTTGATGCGGCCCAAGCGCGAGAAGCCGACGTAGGCCATGACGAAGATCGCGAGGATCATCGTGATGTTGAGCAGCCAGCCAGCGTTCGTAATCGCCCACGAGAACGCGGCTGAGGAGACATTGGCCACGGAGTCAGGCCAGATGACGCCCCAGATAATGAAGGCGATGATGAAGGCGGCCGTGGTGAAGAAGAGCGGCTTGTCGAGCCCGAAGCGGTTGCGCTGGTCATCGACGGAAATGCCCGGGACGAGGCCCGGGTGCATGTCGTGGGGATACAAGCCGACCGCGGTCTCCTTATCCGCGGGGTTGAGTGAAGCGTGGTAGGGATCCGAGGTTGTCACGGGAAATCCTTAAAGTAGACAGTGTCGCCAATTATCCCTGTGCGGCGCGGAAATTGCTACTATATGGCTAATCTAGACCGGTAGGTGATACGCATGCATGTACCTGATTTTGATGAGGCCCTGGTGGAACTCGACGTCTTTGAGCGCGTCGAGGAACATATCCTCAACCCTACCGTCCTGCTCGACATTTACTCCTCATAAGGTATTTGAGTGCGGTCTTGCCGCCCGACGAGGTCGCGCTTGTCGAGTCGCACCTGGGTGAGGGCCGCGGCTACGAGATTATCCAGATTTTTCTACTGCGCTCACCAGCTCGCGCAGCTCCGGCTCTATGGGCCGGCGGTCCGGGTGAAGTGAGCAGAAGTCGAGCAGGTGATAGCCCGCGCGGCGCAGCCGCTGGTGGCGCTCCCAGAAAAGCTCACCGTGTCCATTGGCGGCGAGCGAAAGAATGGCACGGCGCTCGGAGAGCAGCTCGTACTGGAGATCGCGGCGGGTGGTGAGCGCTGCGTCCGGGGTGGTGGTGAGCAACGAGCCGAGCAGCGTGGACATCGCCTGGACGCAGCGTGCCTGAAGACGCTGTTGATCCTGGGCCGCCGCACGGGGACGCCACAGCCACAGCACGGCGAGCGCGAGCGAGACGGACAAGGCAATCTCGGCGAGACGCGCCTCAATCGCCGCGAAGTTCGAGTTGCCCATGAGAAGCGCCAGCGGCGTGGAGAAGATAACGCAGATCGCGTAATTACGCACGACGAAGGTTTCCGCCGCGTACTGGCAGGCCGCGAGCGCGAGCAACAGCGTCCACCCGGAGACCCCGAAGTAGTGGAACGCCGCGAAGAGGCATACGCCCAGGCACGAGCCAAGCATGCGCTGCACGCCGCGAATGGTGCCGGGTACGCGGTCGGGACCCCATTGGAGGACGAGGAGCACGGAGACCGCTCCCCAGTCCGGGCGGTTGAGCCCGAGTGCGAGCCCAATGAGCACGGTGAGCAGACCGCCCACGAGGACGCGCTGCGCCGCCAAGGACGGGTGCGAATTGCGCGTCGCCGAACGGTAGAGACGGTAGCGCGCGGTCGGGTTCGTGTGCGGAATGACGGTGCGGGAAGGATCGATATCTGCGGGTTCATCCGAGAGCAGCGCCGAGTCCACGTGTTGTGCGGCGACGGCGCGTTGGGCGGCGAGCGTGCGCTCCACGAGGTCGCGCTGTGCGGGCTGGAGGATGCGGCCGCCGCGGATAATGGCGGCATCGGAAAGCGCTTGCCACGCGGAGACCAACGCGGTCTGCGCCTGGTGATGGTGGGCAAGCGTGGGCTCTTCTACGAAGGCGCGCGCGGCCTGTTCGACGCCGAGGACGCGGCGCTTCTCCGGCCCATGCGCGTCGAGGGCTGCGGGCAGCATGCCAAGGATGATGCCGGTGAGCGAACCGACCGCGCACCAGAGGCCGACTTCCCAGGCGGGCACTCCGGTGATCATGGTCGAGCCGCCGCCGACCATGACGATGAAGAAACAGCCCGGCGGCGGCAGGCGCAAGGCGTTTTGTACGAAGGTGCCCAGGACGCCGAGAGCTACCGCATAGAGACCGCCAGCGAGAAGGCCGTCGACGAGCACGCCGCCTACCGATGCCCCCAAGAGCAACAGCGCCGCAGTCGCCATCACCCGCAGGCGCGTGCGGTAGGGATGGCCCTCGCCGTAGATGACCGCGAACGCGCCGGCGGAGATGAGCAGGACCGCATGGTCATAGCCCAGGAGCAGCGCGATGGAGCCGGGGATGAGGATGGCGAGTGCTGCGCGCAGCGCGCCGGGCCAGCGGCGAACCTTCGAGTTGTAGGCGGTGAGTAACTGGAGGGGACTGGGTCTTTGGGGTAGCGCTTCCACGTCAGGGTAGCTTAGCCGCCGCGAGCAAACGCTGCGTATACGGGTGCTGGGGGTGCTCCCAGATCTCGTCGACAGGGCCGTGCTCGACAATCCGGCCCTCGTGGACAACGGCGACTGACGAACACATCTCTGTGACGACGCCCAGATCGTGCGTGACGAAGACGAGCGTGAGCCCGTATTCGTCGACGAGCCGGTCGAGGAGCTCGAGGATCTGCCGGCGCACCGTGACGTCGAGGGCGGAGACCGCCTCGTCCGCGAGCAGGATATCCGGGCGGCCGACGAGGGCGCGCGCGATGGAGATGCGCTGGCGCTGGCCGCCGGAGAACTCGTGCGGGTACTTCTTCGCGTCTGAAGGTTGGAGGCCGACGTCCACGAGAGCCTGTGCCACGTCGGGACCGGCTTCCTTGATCGACCGGCCGACCCGCAGCCGCGGGTTGAGCGAGCCCCGCGGGTCCTGGAAGACCATCTGGATTTTCCCGTGGACCTCGACCGTGCCTGACGCTGGCTTGAGCAGCCCCGTGAGCATCTTCAACAAGGTTGTCTTACCGGAGCCGGAGCCGCCCACAACGGCGAGCCGCTCGCCGCGCGCCACCGTGAGATCGACGTGCTCGAGCCCATAGGGCGCGGCGGCGTGGACCTCGATAATGGGTTCGCCGGTCCTAGCCGGCGATGGGGTAATCGGCTGCGGCACGAGGCTGCGGCCATACTCGGACTCGAGTGACTCAAAGTGGCCCGCCTTGAGCAGCAGCCGGCGCGTCGTCATGCGGTCGATGACCCGCAGGTCGTGCGAGATGAAAAGTAGCGCGAAGCCACGTTCATCCGCGAGCCGCTCGATCAAAGCGAGCACGCCTGCCTGAGTCGTCGCGTCGAGCGCCGTCGTGGGCTCGTCACAGATGAGCAGTTCCGGATTCTGCGCGAGCGCCATGGCGATGAGCACGCGCTGGCGCTGTCCGCCGGAGAGCTCATGCGGATACCGCTTCGCCACAGCAGGGTCGAGGTCTACGTCCTTGAGGGACTCCGGCGTCGCGCCGGCATAGTGCAGCTGGCGCGAAATCTTCATCAACGGGTCCAACGCGGAGAGCGGCTCCTGAAAGACCATGGCGGCTTTTCCATCGAGCTCCACATCACCGGAATGCGCAACGAGCCCCATGATGGACAGAGCTGTCTGCGACTTGCCCGAACCAGACTCGCCGATGAGGCCCACTCTTTCGCCGCGGCCGACCTCGAAGGTGAGGCCGTGGAGGATCCCCGGAATCGTGAGGTTGCGTACTTCCAGAACGTTCATTAATCCTCCGGATCCAGTAGGTCGCGCAGGCCATCGCCCAGCAGGTTAAAGCCCAAGACGGTGAGCGCGATGGCCAGGCCCGGCCAGAGTGCGAGCAGCGGCTGCGTGCCGAGCATGGTCTGTGCGTCGTGGAGCATGCGGCCCCAGGAAGCGGCCGGGGGAGCGGTGCCCAGGCCCAGGTAGCTCAGGCCAGCCTCGGCGAGGATGGCGAGCGCGCAGTAGACGGAGGCCTGCACGACGATGAGGCTCACGATATTGGGAAGCACGTGGCGCACCGCGATGACCGGATTGGATACGCCCGAAATCCGCGCGGCCGCGATGAAGTCCTGGTGCATGACCTGCAGCGTGCCTGCCCGGGCGACGCGGATAAACGACGGAATGCCTGCGATGCCAATGGCAATCATCGCCGTGAGCGTCGACGGCCCCCACACCGCGCCCGCGATAATCGCGAGCAGCAGCGCCGGGAACGCGAGGAGCAGGTCCGCGCCCCTCATGATGAGCGGGAAGCCCATGCCCGCCGCGATGCCCAGCGGCACGCCGATGACTGCCGCGATGAGCACCGCGACGATGGCAACAGACAGCGTAATCTGCGCGCCGGACATAAGGCGCGAGAGTTCGTCGCGGCCAAAGCGGTCGGTGCCGAGAAGATGCTCCGCCGACGGCGAGGCCGCAAGCTGGTTCGAGACTTGGAACGGGTCATACGGCGTCCAAATAAACGCGACAACGGTCGTGAGCACCGTGAGCGCGACGAGGATCGCGCCAATCCACCCTGTGCGACTCATGCGCGCGCTCCAATCCGGGGGTCGATGACGCGGTACACTACGTCCGTGAACAGGTTGACCGTGAGCGTAAACGCCACGAGCAGCATGACGAGCGTCTGTACCGTCGTGAGGTCGCGCACCGCGACCGCGTCAAGGAGCATGGAGCCCAGCCCTGGGATGACGAAGACGGATTCGATGACTACCGCGCCGATGACCAGCGTGGTGAGCTGCAGCCCCGCGACGGTCAGCACCGGCAGCGCGGCGTTGCGCAGCCCGTGCCGCAGCAATGCCTGGCTTTCCGATGCCCCCAGCGAGCGCGCCGTGCGCATATAGTCCCGGTGGAGCTGCTCCCGCACGGCGCTGCGCACGTAACGGGTGAGCATCGCGCCTTGGACGAGCGCCAGGGAGATGACGGGCAAGACGAGATAGCGCGGCGAGACCGGCACGACCCAGCCGTTGGCGGGCAACCAGCCGAGTTTTACGGCGAAGACGGCAACGAGGAGGATACCGACGAGGAAGCTCGGCACGGCGATGCCCAGCTGCGTGAGCGCCGACACGGCCGTCGAGTCGCGTCGAGCCAGGAAGATGCCGGCGGGGATGGCGCCGAGGAGGGCGAGCGCCATCGCGGCGAGGACGAGGATGAGCGAGACCTGAGCTCGGTCGAGGACGAGCGGCGTGATGTCCTGGCCGGAGCTCAAGGACGTGCCGAAGGCGCCGGTGAACAGTCCGGAAAGCCATTCCCAGTACTGCGTGAGCAGCGGGCGGTCCAGGCCGAGCTCATGTGTTAGCGCGGCGACGGACTCGTCGTCCGCGTTGACGCCGAGGGCGACACGTGCCGGGTTGCCGGGGACAGCGCGCATGAGAGCGAAGATGATGACGGAGGCGGCGAAGAGCGTGCCGAGGTAGCGAGCGAGGATTTTCACTGGGTGATCTCCTTCAAACGAATGCCGTCCGTGACCTGGTTGGCGTCGACGCCCGTGACGCCGTGGGAGAGCACGATATTGGGCATATTCGCGACGGTGAGCGCGCCGGCGTCGTCCATGATCTGGTCGACGGCGTCGTGCATGAGCTCCGGGTCCTTGGCGTCGGCCTCGGCGAAGAGCTCGCGGGTGTGCGCGTTGTCGTAGCCCAGGTAGTAGTCCGGGCTGCCGAAGAGCGTGGTGATATCGCGCGGCTCGACGTGCGCGACGATGGACATCTGGTAGTCCTTGGCACCCATGACTTGGCCGAGCCACAGTGCAGGGAACTCCGCGGACTCAAGCGTGACATCGAAACCGATATCCGTGAGCTGCGAGTAGAGCAGCTCGCCTAGCGTCTGCGCGTAGGGCAGCGTGGGCACCGTGATGGTCAATGGGGTACCCTCCGCGCCAGCGGAGGCCATGAGTTCCTTGGCCTTCTCCGGGTCGTACGGGTAGTAGTTTTTCCCGGTAAACCATGGGTCCGCGGGGGCGACGGGGGCGCCGCCGGTGTCGGTCGCCATGCCGTCGAAGAGGATGCGGTTGGCGAGCTCGCGGTCGACACCGTAGGCGACGGCCCGGCGCACGGTCACGTCGTCGAAGGGCGCGGTCTGGTTGTTCATGGAGACGAGCACCTCGCCGTTCGTGGCACCCACCTGGACCTCGTAGTCCTCCGGCAAGTTGGCGAGGAGCTCCGGATTCTGGACGGCCCACACGATGTCGACGCTGCCGGATTGCAAAGCGTTGACGGACGAGACGATATCCGGGAAGTAGCGGATCTGGACGTCCTCGTGCGCGGACTCGCCCCAATAGTCGCGGTTGACGGCGAGGTCGACGTACTCGCCAGGGGAGAAGGCGCGCACCGTATACGGTCCGGTGCCGATGGTCTCGCCGGACGGATGGAGCATGGCGCCGACGGTCGTGCCGAGCTTCCACAAGAAAGACTCCGAGGGCGCGTCCAGGCTGATCTTTAACGTGTGCTCGTCCACGGCGCGCGCGTGCGCGGCGGCGAGCTGCTTGCCCAGGGCGTTCGTCCACTCATGCGTATGATTAATCGCCCACGCGGCGGTCTCTGCAGAAAAAGCGTCGCCGTTACTGAAGGTGGCTTCGCGCAGGTGGAAGGTGTACTCCGTACCGTCGATATCCCAGGACTCGGCGAGGCCCGGCTGGATGGAGCCGTCGTCCGCGATGGTCACGAGGGTCTCGTAGACGTTGCCCATGAGCGCGGCCGGAATGGCGGCGCCGCCGGTCGTCGTGAAGTCGAGCGAGGTCGCCGCGGCCGTGGTGGCGAGGACCACGGAGGGAGTATCGGTCGCCTCGACGACGGCGGTGTGCCCGGCGGAACAGCCCGCGAGTGTGAACGCGAGCGCCACCGCCCCGAGAGAGGGTAGTTTCATACCCGATTAAGTTACTCGGTGGGTGATTGGAGAGTGAAGCGCAGGGGGGATCCGGCGCCGCGGATGGCGTTCATCTGCATCTGCATACGGTCAGCGGGGAAGACGTAAACGCCGTACTCGATGGGGTCGCCGTTGTGATTGTGGAGGCGATTGGTCACCTCGAAGACCGGGAAGCCCTCCTCAATGCCGAGCGTTTCCGCCTCCTCCGGAGTCGCGGGGCGGGCGCGCAGCTGACGCGAAAGATTGTCGACCTCGACGCCAGCGCGGGCGAGGACGGCATGCAGTGACGGCTCTGATTCATCGAAGTCGAGGATGTGGCGTCCCACCTCGAGCGGGAAGTATTCCTCCTGGATGAGGCGCGTCTGCCCCGCGCGTTGACGAGTGCGGTGGATATAGACGATGGGGTCGCCCTCTTTGACACCAAGGGCCTCGGCCACCTCGCGGGGCGCCGGGCGGCGGGCGAGCCAGTGAATCTTCTGCTCGAGCGTGAATCCAGCTTCCTTGTAGCGCTGCGCCGCGGAGTAGGAGGCCTCGAAAGACTCGGAGCTGAAGTTGCCCAGCACGACGGAACGGCGGCCGCGGCCCGAGGAGATGGTTCCCTCGGAACGCAGCTCGGCCATCGCCTGACGCACGGGGCCGCGCGAGGTCTGGAACTGCTCGCACAATTCCGCCTCGCTGGGAAGGACATCGCCTACACCGAGGCGACCAGAAGAAATTTCACCGCGCAGGAAGCTTGCGATCTTTTGGTACTGCTGCGGTTCGCGCCGACCAGGCATGGTGGTCTCTCCCCTGAATAGAATAGAAATGACCCACGTGGAACAGTGAAAGGTCGCTTAGATATTACATCGTGACGCATCAATGAATGAAGTCAGTTTGCATATTTTTGCGCATATTATTCACCCAGGTGCGGTAGAGCACTACGTGAGGTCCCAGGCCTCCGCGAGGAGCTCCATGTTGTGGAGCACGCTGTCATGCGTCGTGGACTGGAGCGAAATCATGAGTTCGTCGGCGCCCACGGACTGCTGGAACTGCTCGAGGTAGTCGCGCACCTCGTCCTTGGTGCCCACGGCGGAGTACTTGAGCATCTCGAGGATCTGCTGGCCCTGGTAGGACGCCACGATCTGCTCGACCTGCTGGTCAGTGAGGTACTTCCCGCGGCCCGCGAAGGCCTTGACACGGTTGAAGCAGACCTTCTCCCATTCTTCCTGGGCGGCCTCGTCCGAGTCCGCGGCAAGCACGTTGACGGCGGCGATGAGGTACGGCTCCGGGTACTGCTCGGACGGCTCGTAGTTGTCCTTGTAATACTTCGTCGCGGTCTGGAGGTGCTGGGGTGCGAAGTGGGAGGCGAAAGCGTAGGGCAGGCCCAGCTTCGCGGCGAGCGAGGCGCCGTACATGGACGACCCCAGGATGTAGATCGGGATACTGGTGTTCTCGCCAGGGATGGCGCGCACACCCGGGATGATCGACTTACCGGTGAGGTAGCCGTTTAATTCCTTGATGTCCTCAGGGAAGCGCTCGGCGGAGTGCGAGTCGCGGCGCAGTGCGCGGCCCAAGGTCTGCATGTCAGTGCCCGGTGCGCGGCCCAGGCCTAAGTCGATGCGGTTGGGGTGCAGCTCGGCGAGTGTGCCAAACTGCTCGGCGACGACGTAGGGGGAGTGGTTGGGCAGCATAACGCCGCCAGAACCCAGGCGGATGGACTGGGTGTTGGCGGCGATGTGTGCAATCAGCACGGCGGGGCTGGAAGAGGTGATGGTGGGCATGTTGTGGTGCTCCGTGTACCACATGCGCTTAAATCCGAACTTCTCTGCGTGCTGGGCAAGCTCCACGGAGCGGGCCATGGCCTGGCCGTAGGTTTCCCCTTCGTAGACGGTGCAGAAGTCGAGGACTGAGAGTGCGGCGCGGGTCATGGATTCTCCTTGAAAGTAAACAGCGTACTTACTAGAAAACCCTATCCGCGTCACGTTTATTCCGGTACCGTCACGGGCTCACCCTGCAACACGGCGGCGTCTTTGGCGCGGCCGCGGCGGGTGGCGAAGTCGAGGAGCAGGCCCACGATGAAGGCGAGGACGGTCGGCACGATCCAGCCCAGCTGAGCGTCCTGGCCCGGTGATAGCGCGAGCATGTCAGGGAAGATGCCCAGCTGGCTCAGTGCGGACCACAGGACGGACATCCACAATGCGAGACGGTAGCCCCAGTAGAAGATGACCTGCTTCTTCACCAGCGGCTGGACCATGGTGAGTGCGATGAGCGTGATCGCCGGCGGGTAGAGGAAGACGATGAACGGCACGGCGATGGAGAGCACCGTCTCCAGGCCCTGGAACGCGAAGAGGATGGACAGTGCGGTGAAGATGATGGCCCACAGGTGGTACGTCGTCTTCGGCACGAGGGCGGAGAAGAACTCCGAGGTCGAGGTGATAAGTCCCACGGCAGTGGTCATGCAGGCGAGCAGGACGATGGCGGAGAAGACGACCTGGCCGGCGGTGCCCATTGTGGAGTTGGCGGCATCGGCAAGCAACTGTGAACCGGACTCATAGGACTGGCCGTTGGGCATGGTCTGCGCGATGTAGCCCAGGCCCAGGTAGATGGCGGCGAGCAGGACGCCCGCGATGGCGGCGGAGACGACCGTCGCCTTGATGACCGGGGCACCGGCTTTGAAACCCTTGCCGCGCAGCGCGGAGACGATGACGATGGAGAACGCGAGGCCCGCGATGGCGTCCATCGTGTTGTAGCCCTCGAACAGGCCGGTGGCGAAGGCGCCGGAGGCATAGTCCTCAGTGGGCGTGCCAGGGTTGCGCGGATTGGCGAAGGCGGCCAGCGCGATCAGCACGACGAGCAGCGTCACCAGCGCCGGGGTGAGGAAGCGGCCCAGAGTGTCCATGATGGAGTTGGCCTTCCATGACAGCGCGAGTGCGATGAGGAAGAAGATGGCGTTGAAGATGCCGTTGGCGGCGGTGCCTTCCCAGCCCGTCATGGGAGTAATCGCCAGTTCCATGGACACAGCGCCGGTACGCGGCAGGGCATAGAACGCGCCGATGGCCAGGTACGCCATGGCGGAGAAGACGATGCCGAAGAGCCAGCCGCCGTGGTTGGCGATATCGCGCACGGAGCGACCGGTGATCGCGACGGCGACGACGGCGAGGACTGGCAGGAGCACGCCCGCGGTGAGGAAGCCCAGGATGGCGGGCCAGAAGTTGGTGCCGGAGCTAACCCCCACCATGGGCGGGAAGATGAGGTTGCCCGCACCGAAGAACATGGAAAAGAGCATGAGGGAGGCGACCACGACGGTCATCGCGCTCGGTGTTTGGGGAGATCCTGAGGAGACAGGTGAAGCCATGGAATTGGGGATCCTTTCGCGGCTTGAATACTTATCGACTACTCAACAGAGTAGCGATCCTCAGTATGGAAACACAATCCCATCATGTGAGACTACAGTGCGGTCGTGATCCTTTCGACCGCCTCACGGAGGATCTCCGGGGAGGTCGCAAAGTTGAGGCGGGCGTGCCCCGGGGCCGCGAAGGTCACGCCTTCGTTGACAGCGACCTTCGCGTGCGCGCGCAGCCATGCCGCAGGCTTCTCGCCGAGCTGGGGGAGCGTGAGCCACATGAGGTACGTCGCCGCGGGGCGCGTGGACTCGATACCGGCCTTGGTGAAGGCGTCAGCGGCGAAGTCGCGGTTCTGCTTAAGGATGGCGAGCTGCTCGTCCAGGTACGGGTCGCCGTCACGGTAGGCGGCCTCGGCAGCGAGCACACCGAGTGTGCCCGTGCCGTCCTTGGCCACGCCGGTGAGAGAACGCCACGTCTTCACGTCGTCTGCGTTGGCGAAGATCATCTGCGCGCACTTGAGACCCGCCACGTTAAACGCCTTGGAGGTCGCCGTCACGGTGATGACGCGGTCCGAGAGCGAGGCGAGCGGGATGTGCGTGCCTTCGTAGACAATGCCCGCGTGGATTTCGTCCGCGAGGATGCGGGCGCCGTATTTATCGGCGATGTTCACCAGTCGTGTGAGCCAGTCTTTTTCAAACGCGATGCCGAGCGGGTTGAATGGCGTGGACAGCACGATGGAGCCGGCGCCCTTCGCGAACGCAGCCTCGATCTCATCCAAGTCCAGCGAGGTCTCGATCTTCTCGCGGCCGGCGGTCTCCGGCAGCTCGAGCAGCGGCGGGTAGCTGGGCACCGGCACGACGACGGGGGAGCCGGGCGTGGTGAAGTACTGGACGCCGAGCAGCATGCCGCGCACGACGTCGCCGATGGTGAAGATGTAGTCCGGGTTCGGCTCCCACCCGAAGCGACGGTTGTAGAAGCCGGCGAGTTCCTCCGGCAACGTCGACGTGCCCGGCGTGTAGCCGAAGGACTCGTTCTTTACCGCGCGCTCGATCGCCTCCATGACCGGAGGGGCGGTGGGGAAATCGGACTCCGCGATCCACAGGGGCAGGACGTCGTCTCCGTAGACGGTCCACTTGCGGGTGCCGCGGGCTTTCAGTTCTTCAAGGCTGGGAAACTGCATGCACCCAGACTACTCATCGTCCTCAGATCCTGGCTCAATAAATCCATAGCGCTTGAGCCGCTCGCGGTCCTCCTTCGCCGAGGACTGCGTGAGCGCGAGCAGCTCAGCATAAATGCCTCCCGATGCCGCCAGCTCCGCAGGCGTACCAATCTCCGCGACCCGCCCGTGGTCCAGCGTGATGATGGTATCGACGTCCGCGATGGTGGACAAGCGGTGGGCGATAATGAGCGTCGTGCGGTCCTTCATGAGCTCGTCGAGGCCCGCCTGCACGACGCGCTCGGACTTCGTGTCGAGCGCCGAGGTCGCCTCGTCGAGGACCAGGATGGGCGCGTCCTTGAGCATCGCGCGGGCCACGGAGACGCGCTGCTTCTGGCCGCCGGAGAGCTTGAGGCCGCGCTCGCCGATGATCGTGTCGTAGCCTTCCGGGAACGCCATGATGAAGTCGTGGGCGTTGGCGCGCCTGGCCACGTCGAGGATTTCCTCCTCGGTCGCGCCCGGCTTGCCGTACGCGATGTTCTCGCGAATCGTGCCGGAGAAGAGAAAGGGATCCTGGAAGACGACGCCCACGGAGGCGCGGATTTCCGCCGCGGTGAGGTCACGGACGTCGTGGCCGAGGATGTGCATGCTACCGGAGTTGGGGCGGTAGAGGCCCAGGAGCAGGTTGACGAGCGTCGACTTGCCGCCGCCGGACTCGCCCACGAGCGCTACCTTGTGGCCTTCCGGCGCGGTGAACGTGATGTCCGTGACGACGGGCTTGCCTTCTTCGTATTCGAAGCCGACGTGCTGGAAGTCGAAGACGGGCGCGCCGGGGGTGACGTCCAGCGGTTCTGCCGTATCCAGGTCCAAGGTCGGTTCGTCCGAAGCCTCGATCGCCTTGACGAGCGACGCATTCGCCGTGGGCTCGAGGTCCTCCTCCATGACTTTGTAGTAGTCTGCCGAGCCCGCGATGGCGCGCTGGCCGGTGTCGACGATCCAGGAAAGCATGGTCACCGGCTGCTTGGACATGGTCACCAGCTGCATGAGCATGACCATGTCACCCAGAGTGAAGTCACCGGAGAGCGTGCGCCAGAAGATGACACAGTGAATGCCAAAGAACGCCGCCGCCATCGCGAGCTGACGCGCGGTGTCCATGGAATGCCACCAGTTCGACTGCGGCTTCGTCGTATCCACGATCCCGCGGTAGTGGTGCGCAAAGGAAGCGAGCTCGCGCGTCTCCGCCACGAAGGACTTGGTCACCTTCACCTGGCCGATGACCTCGGAGAAACGCCCGTTGGCCACGTCGATGTGCTCGTTCTTGACCTTCTCGAACTTCTGCCAGCGCTTGGAGGTAAGCGCCGTGAGCCAGAAATACAGCGGGAACAAGATGAGCAGCAGGATGGTGAGCGGCCAGTAGTAGAACGCCGTGATGACGAGCACCGCGACGATCTGCAGGATCATCGAGAAGAAGTTATTGCTAAACGACTGCAGGAACTGCGTGATGTTCATGATCGAGCGGTCGAGCCGTGCGATGATCGTGCCTGTCACCTGGTTGTCGTAATAACCCTGCGGCAGTGCGAGCAACTTTGCGAAGTAGCGCGTGGAGAGCACCTGACGCAGCCGCGCGACCATGACATCGCCGAAGTAGCCGCCGATATTGGCGACGATGCCTCTAGCGGCATCGGCAGCAAACAAAGCAACCGCAAGCCAGAGCACGGTGCGCAGCGCGCCCGTGGACGAGCCGCTCACGGCGTCGACAATCGTGTTGGTCGCCTCGCGGATAATGAACGGGGAAATAAGCGTCAGCACCGCGCCGGCCACGGCGGTGAGGAAAATTGCAAGATAATACGGCCACAGCGCAGCGGCGCCGCGCACGATACGAACGAGAGGTTTCATCAACCGGCTACTATGCCACCGCACGCGCGCGGTTGCACCTTGCCGTTACCTAAGATGGCCGGTGCGTCGGTTAAGGTAGAAGCACACTCATCGATATTCCGGAAGGTTCCTCCATTGCGTAAGCTCACCGTGGCATTTCTTGTGTCCGCCGCGTGCCTCCTCGCCTCGTGCAGCATCCTCGAACCAGGCGAGACCGGACTCAACCCAGGCGACGACATTTCCGTGACCACCTCGGAGACCCCCGCCTACCAGCCGCAGGACGTGAAGAACAAAGAGGTCAACTCGGACCTCGGCGCCCCCGTCCACGATGACGGCATGAACGTCGATTGGCAGCTCCAGGGCGTCTACTCCGACTCCGTCCAGGGGAGCGTGCTCACCGTGCTGCTCAAGAACCTCAACGACCAGCCCCTGCCTGTCGACGCCGTGACCGAGCCAGTCCTCGAGGTCGCCGACGGCAACGGCGGCTGGACCCGTGTCGAGCTCCTCCCGTATGACCCAGAGGCCAACGCGGACGTCCTCGCGCCGGGCCTCGACATGCCGCTGGGCGCGCATTCCGCGACGAACCTCCAGTACCGCTTCGACGCCGCCACCAGCACCCTGTGGAACGCCCGCCTCACCATGGGCAACGTGACGTGGACTGGAAACCTCAACCTATGACGGAACTTGTAGTCCTCTGCGACGACGCAGGCAACCCCACCGGCACCGCCCCCAAGGCAACCGTCCACACCAGCGACACCCCCTTGCACCTCGCGTTTTCCTGCTGGGTCTTCCGCGGCGACGACGTGCTCCTCACCCGCCGCGCGCTCACGAAGAAGACGTGGCCCGGCGTGTGGACCAACACCTTCTGCGGCCACCCCGGCTCCGGCGAGGCCACCGTCGACGCTGTCCACCGCCGCGCCGCCTTCGAGCTCGGCGCCCAGCTTTCCGATGTCGCCCTTGCCCTACCCGATTTCCGCTACCGCGCCGTTGATTCCTCAGGCGTCGTAGAAAACGAGATTTGTCCCGTCTACACCGCGTGGATCGCGGGCACCATCGACCCCAACCCGGAGGAAATCGACTCGTTCGCGTGGGTTCCCCTCGATGACGTGCGCCGCGCCGTCGCCGCGACCCCCTTCGCGTTCAGTCCGTGGATGGTGGAGGAGCTCGCGCTCCTCTAATTCCCCCTACAACCTCAAAGGCCATATCCCGTTGGCCATATTCCCTGGTCGCTTATTTTCGTCTCGTTTAGGCGACCTGCGGTTATGGCCACCGTGACATGGCCTTCTTGGGTTTAGTCCTCCTGGAACGCCTGTCCCACGTAGTCGAGCGCACCGTACGTGGTGGTCGCCTCGCCGGTGTCGAGGTTGAAGCGCCACACGGCGTGCTCGGGCTGGTACGGCTCGAAGCCCGGCTCGCCGGTGCGTGCGAGGCGCTGGAGCCAGCCGGTGAGTGGGGACTCGGTGACGCCGAAGAGCGGGCGCAGCTCTTGACAGTGCAAGGCGTTGCCGTCACGAACGAATTCGACCATCCACGTGTTCACGTTGTGGCCCACGAGTTCGACCCAGCGGCGGATGCAGCCGTCGCCGATGAGCCGACCCACAATGCCCTTCGTGCCCGCGAGGTCTGCCCACGTGCTGAAGCGCTCGCGCCGCATGCCGAACTTGGGCGCAATATACCAGCCAATCGCCTTGGGAAACGGCGCGCGGTCGAAACGCTCGCCGAGGTTGGCGAACTCTTCGCGCGTGGAACCGAGCACGATGGGAATATCCGCGAGCTGCGTCGGGTCGAGCGGGTAGGGGCCGAGCGCCATGTCGAAGCCAAACTTCTTGCGAAACTTCGCGTAGCCGGCCGCGAGTTGTTCGTCGGTGAGTTTGTCCAGGCCCGCGCGCGTAATGGGCACCTTGAGAAACTGCCGCAGGGTGGCCTTGCGTGCCTCGAAGGGCTCGCGTGGGTAGCACGGCGAGAGCGCGACGAGACGACGGAACGCGCCGCGGTAGTGGTCCCGGCGCGCGAGCCACAGGCCGATGGTCGCGCCCGCGGATTGACCGACGAGCGTGACATTCGTGGGGTCACCGCCGAAGGCCTCGATATTGCGCTGGATCCACTCGAGGCCCAGCTGCGCGTCGTCGATGGCGCGGTAGCGGAAGTACTCGTCCTCGGGGAATTTCGCGAGTCCCGCCAGGCCCACGCGGTAGCCGAGCTGCACCTCGACGATGCCAGCCCGTGCATTCGCGCTGCCCTCGGCCCGCGGATCTTCGTGGGTGCCCGACTCGAAGCGTCCGCCGTGGATATAGACGATGACGGGGGCGTCGCAGGCGTCCTCCGGTGTGGTGATGGTGAGCGCCACTGCGTCCGGCTGCGGCTCGCGCGCGTCGACGATGCCCTGGTCACCCAGCTTTTCCGCGTCCGCGAAGCGACTCGGGATATGCGAGTAGGGGATGGAGTGGAAGTAGCGGACTCCGCCTTCCGCGGTGCCGCGGAACGTGCCGCTGGGGGCCTCAATGCTCAACTCGTGCATGCCTTAAAGACTACAATTGCTCCCCATGGAATGGTTGCGCGAGGTCCTGGACGCCTTCTCCCAGTGGATGGTGGAGGCGCCCATCGCGGTGCAGATGCTCATCCTCACGGTGACGGTGGTGCCCGCCTTCGTCGCTGTGGCGTGGGTGCTCATGTTCTGCATTGACCGGGTGGCTAGAATAAAGCACCATGTCGACGCCGAATAACAATGATCCGCGCGAGGGCCTGTGGGACCCGGAGCGCCGCCCGGTCAAGCGCAAGCGGGCGCTGCCCAAGTCCCGCGTCGCGCCCACCCTGCTGGCGATGTTCGCTTTGATCTTCATCGCCGCCGTGCTCGGCTTTATCTTCTAGACGCCTCCGCGACCTGCTGGAAGAGCTCGAGGCCCGCGAGGTCCTCGATAATTACCGGCTTGCCATCCGGATCCGTAAGTGGCATGCACCAGTTGGGGTAGGTGTCGTGCGTCGTGCCCGGCATATTCTGCGCGCGGCGGTCACCCACCATGTCCACGAGGTTCGTGCACGTGAGCGCCGACGGCGTGCCCGCCATAAACTTGTGCAGCGCTACGAGCTGTTCGCGCTCGGTCTCGGCACCCGGCGCGGCGACGGCAAGGACGCGGTCCATCCACTCGCGCTCGCCAGCGAGCTCCTCGTCCGCCGGACGCGTGAGCAGGCCCAGGCGGGCGCGCAGCGTGATGTGCTCGCCAGCCAAGTACGCGAGCGTGGGCGGCAGATCGTGCGTGCCCACCGAACCGAGCGCCAGCGCGCGGTAGTCCTGCTGTGCCAGCGCGCTCACATTGTCCGAGGCGTGCTCGAACCACACGATGGACGTGCCCATGACACCGCGCGACGCGAGCGCATCCAAGACCCACGGCTCGAGCGTGCCCAAGTCCTCGCCAATGAGCACCGCGCCAGCGCGCTCGGCCTCGAGCGTGAGCACGCCGAGCATCGCCTCCCAGTCATAGGCGACATACGCGCCCATCGTCGGCGCCTGCATGCGCGGAATCCAGTACAGACGGAACAGGCCGAGCACATGGTCGACGCGCACGCCGCCGGCGTTGCGCAGCACCGTGGCCATCATGTCGCGCCACGGCTTGTAGCCCGCCTCCGCCAAACGGACAGGGTGCCATGGCGGCTGGGACCAGTCCTGGCCCATCTGGTTGTACTCGTCCGGCGGGGCGCCTACCGATGCCGCCGGCGCCAGGTAATCCGCCAAGCTCACCGCCTCTGCGCCGCCCGGGTGAATGCCCACCGCGAGGTCGGTGACGAGGCCGATGCCCATGCCCGCATCGATCGCCTTCTGTTGCGCCGCGGCGAGCTGCTCGTCGCAGAGGAACTGCAGCCACGCATAGAAATCCGTGAGCTCGGTGAGGCCTTCCGTCATCGCGTGGCGGCGGCCCGTGTCGCGCGCCAGGTGCTGCTCCGCGCACCACACGGCGAAGTCGCGCAGCGCCTGGCCCTCGCGGGCCTGGTACTCGCCGAAGGCCACCGCGCGCTCGTCGCTGAGCGGGTGCCCAAACATCGCATGGAGGGCCTGGAGCTTTGCCTCGAAGATGTCGTTGCGCACGATTTCCTCAGCCGACTGGTTGCGGGCGCGGAATTCCTCGGCGAGCTCGGCGACATCGGAAAGCTCGTCGGGGGAGAGGTTGTTCAGCTCCGGGACGTCCTCGACGCGCAGGTAGATGGGGTTGACGTAGCGGCGCGAGGTGGGCAGGTACGGGGAGTCCTCGACCGGTGGGAAGGGCTCGGCGGCGTGGAGCGGGTTGATAAGCAGGAAGTCCGCCCCAGCGTCGTGGGCGAGGGTCTGGGCGAGCTCGCCCAGATCGTGGAAATCGCCCATGCCCCAGGACTCGGCGGAGCGCACCGAGTAGAGCTGCGCCATGACGCCGCCGGTCGGGTGCTCGAGGTACTGGTCCACGGTGGACAGGCGGGTGGGGGTCACGATGAGCGGGCATGTGGCAGCGATTCCCTCGGAGACGAGTTCAATTTCGTGGTAGCCCAGCGGCAGGTCGCCCGGGACGTGGAAGGTGGCCTCGCCCCACATCTGGCCCGCGACGTCAGCGTCCGGCTGCATGTTCTCGTCCTGGTAGACCTCGCGCGTGCCGCCGTCCTCCAGTCGAATCTCGACACGGGCTTCCATGCCCGCGTGGACGTGGACGTCGAAGCGTTTCTCGTGCCCCGACGTCGTCACCACACATGCAGGCAGCGGCCGTGACATACGGGTCTGGTACTCCTCGAAGAGCAGGCGCGTGAGCTCCTCATCGGAAGGATCGGAGCTCACGTTCACACCGAGCGCGGTGAGGGTATAGAGAATAGACGAGGTTGGGGTGACGATGTACTGGCCGCCCGCGGAGGTATACCCGGTGGCGACGCCGTACCGTCCGGCGAGTTCGCTTAGCAGCTCATAATTAATCACGAACCCGATTGTGCCATCTTGAAGCGTTGCTAGAGTGGTGAATAGCAAATTTATCGCGCTACAAGGAGTTTCGCCCATGACCCTGCAGGAAGCCACCACGCCCGCCCCGTTTACCATCGAGCCGGGCGAAACGTGTCTCACCGCCATGATGGACACCGCCAAGGCGCGCCCGCACGGCGTCATGTTTACCCGACCGGCCAACTACGAGTGGGTTAACGTCACCGCGAAAGAATTCGTAGACGAGGTCTTCGAGGTGGCCAAGGGCCTCATTGCGTCGGGTGTTGAGCACGGCGACCGCGTGGTCCTGCTGTCGAATACCCGCTACGAGTGGTCGCTGCTCGACTTCGCCATCTGGGCCGCGGGTGCCGTAAGCGTGCCGATTTACCCGTCCTCCTCGTTGTCCCAGATTCAGTGGATTGTCGAAGACTCCGGCGCCGTGCTCGCTATTACCGAGACCCGTGACCACTCCGAGCTCATGCGCCACCTCGTCCTCGGCGAGGACGGCCAGCCGGGTATCAAGGGCTCGCCCTCGCAGCTGCGCCGCATGCTCGAAATCAACTCCTCGGCCATCGCCACCCTCAAGTTCGAGGGCCGCGAGGTCTCCGATGACCAGGTCTGGGAGCGCATTCACGGGACGAAGACGGAGGATCTTGCCTCGCTCGTCTACACTTCCGGTACCACCGGCCGCCCCAAAGGCTGCATCATCACCCACCGCAACTGGTTGGCGGAGGCCCGTGGCCTGCTCACCAACCCCATCGGCGCCATCGCCGTCCCGGGTTCTCACGTGCTCACGTTCCTGCCGCTTGCCCACGTGCTCGCCCGTGCGGTCTCGCTCGCCGTGGCCATCGGCGGCGCCTCGCAGAACCACTGGTCTGACTTCTCGACCATCACGATTGAGTTCGCCCGCTCGCGCCCGAACCTCATCCTCGGCGTCCCGCGCGTCTTCGAGAAGGTCCGCAACGCAGCGGCTGCGAAGGCCTCTGCGAACCCGGCCCAGGCGGCCATCTTCGCCCGCGCTGAGGCCACTGCCATCGAATACTCCAAGGCGCTCGACCTGCCGGAGGGCCCGTCCCGCCTGCTCAAGGCCCGCCACGCCATCTTTGACAAGCTCGTCTACTCCAAGGTCCGCGCGGCCATGGGCGGCGACGTCAAGTACGCGATTACCGGTGGCTCCGCCATGAGCCCGGACCTCCTCCACTGGTACCGAGGCCTGGGCGTGCCGGTCTATGAAGGCTATGGTCTCACCGAGGTCGCCGCGGCCGCCGCCGTCGACTTCGTGGACCAGACCATCGGCACCGTCGGCCCGCCGCTCGAGGGCGTGTCCATCAAGATCAACGACGAAGGTGAAATCCTCATCAAGGGTGACATCGTCTTTGACGGCTACTGGAACAACCCGGAGGCCACCGCCGAGTCCATCCAGGACGGCTGGTACAACACGGGTGACCTCGGCGAAATCAACGACGAAGGCAAGGTCGTCATCACCGGGCGCAAGAAGGACCTCATCGTCACCGCCGGCGGCAAGAACGTCTCGCCGGGCCCCATGGAGGACCAGCTGCGCTCCCACCCGCTCATCTCCCAGGCGATGGTGGTGGGCGACGGCAAGCCATTCATCGGTCTCCTCGTCACCCTCGACGACGACGCCCTGGCTCGCTGGCGCCTGGCTCACAACATCCCGGAGGGCCGTTCCATGAAGGAGCTTGCTACCGATGCCACCCTCCGCGCCGAGATTCAAGACGCCATCAACCAGGTCAATTCCACGGTCTCCCATGCCGAGGGCATTAAGAAGTTCTTCATCCTCGAAACCGACCTCACGGAAGAGGAAAACGAGCTCACCCCGACGATGAAGGTCAAGCGCAACGTCGTGGCGCAACGCTACGCGGATGCCATCGACCACATTTACCAGCGTTAGATTTCCTGTGAAATCCATCGGAGTGTCGCACAGTTAATCCGCGCGGCACCCGATAGAGTTTCACCCGTTGAGCAAAACCCTCAACCTTTACTAGAGGTCTTGAAAGGAGTGCGCGGGTGCACAAAATCGCCGCTGAGCTGCGTCACCGCGAGCTCACCCAGGAGCTCTACAACATCGGCGACGAGGTTGTCGAATACATCGAGCACCTCATCGAGGCCATCGAAGACTGGGACGACGAACTCACCCTCGACTGTCTGGCCGAGCTCCACGACATCGTGGGTGACGCCCGCCGCGACTCCGGCCGCGTCGTAGGCGAACTCATCGGCCTGCGCCACGCGCTCGTCTCGGGCGTACGCGCCGGCACCATCTCTGCGGCCGTCACTGGCGACTTCGACATCGAAGCCCCACGCGACGTCACGGCCCGCACTCTCACGCTCAAGTTTCCGCTCGAAGGACCCCAGGTCATCTCCGAGATGGCCCACGCCCTCCAAGGCCGCACGTTCCTCGTCACGGACTACCTGCGTGACATGGTCGAGTACGTCCTTGAGCAAACCGATGCCGTCGCCCGCAACCTCGACATGGTCTCGCTCCCGCAGCTCTACCGCCGCTCCGGCGAGTCCGTCGCCACCGCGGTCGAGGGCTGGCTCCACACCGTGGTCCACGCCCAGCCTGCCTATGCCCGCGCCATGCGTGGCCACAACCCGCCGCCGTTCCTCGAGGAACGCGCCCGCGTCAACGCCATCGTGGCCAAGGTTGCCGCGAAGCGTGCCGCCGCCCGTAAGAAGGGCCAGACGGCTTAAACCCCACATTCTTCGACTCCCCGCAGCACTCCCTCTTCCGCTGCGGGGAGTCGAGCCTTATCCGGAACCTTTCGCGGCGTGCTGCGGTCTAAGGAGGTATGAACCTTCACGAAGTACTCATCCGAATCCCCGGAGATCCGAAAGCCTCGAGACCCCTTATCGACGGAATCTCTGACGGCGCCTACCTGCGTCTCGGCAATGCTCATGCCGTGGCGCGTGGCGCGTGGTCGGAGATGCCCGCCTATCAGCAGCACCATCTCCGCACTCTGGCCATAGGTCGCGAGCTGCGCGGCGGCGTGCTCGCGGGGCGTTCTGCTGCGCGGGTTCACGGACTATGGGTAATTGCGGCAAAGGAAGAGCGCGTCCATGTCGTGTTGCCTTCCGGTGGCCGGCGTCCGCGTGGTGCATGGGGACCCCACACTCTTTATCTTAAACGGCGAATTTTCCCCGAGGATATCGTTGAGCTCCATGGCATCCGCGTGACAGCGGCTCCGCGTACCTGCGTTGATATTGCGTGCTGGGAGGGCTTCGCGGCCGGTCTCGCGGCGATGGATTGCTTCTTGAGCAACGGCGGCCACCTTTCTGCCTTGCAGAAAGCCATTGCGCGTGCAGCACGGCACAAAGGAGTTGCACATGCCCGTCGGGCTTTCGCCGCTGCGCGTAACGACACCGAGTCGCCTTACGAGTCTTATTTCCGTGCGCTGCTCCTCGACACTGAGATTGCCGGCCTAGTGAGCTGGCGCGAACAAGTCTCGCTCTATGGCTATCGGGTCGACTTCCTCATGCCTGGCGGGCTTGTCGTCGAAATCGATGGCGACAGCAAATACGGTGAGCGCCCAGAGTCGGTCATCGTCGCGGAGCGCAAACGGGAGAAGGAACTCACCAACCGTGGCCACCGAGTGCTGCGTTTCTCTCCGCGGCAGTTGCTTACGAAACCACAGCAGTGTCTCGCCCTACTGGAGCAGGCCCTCAGCGAGGTGAACGCAAAACAGAAGTAAACCAGAAGAAGTGAAGTTTTCGATCAATTTTTCGAGTGGTTCACTTCTTCTGGTTTACTCTTGAGGTCTCCGGCGCGTGCGCCTCGAGGGGCTACGACGCCGCCGGCGGAGCCGCCTGATCCAGCTGCTCCGTAATCTGCGGCCACAGCTGGCCCATGATGTCGTCCCACGTGAGGATCCAGGCCGCGTTGTCGGAACTCGGGCGGCCGACCATGACGAGCTGTTCGCCGCGGGCGCGCATGAGATCGAGCGTGCGCTGCACCGTGGCGGTGGGCGTCACGATGACGGCGGGGCGGGAGAACTCGAGCGCCTTCGTGTCCGGGGAAGCGAGCAGAGTGTCTCGGACGTGGACCACGCGGACATTGCGGGCGCGGTCGAAGACGAGGACGCGCATGATGTGCTTGGACGTCACGAGACGCTGCAGGTCGGCGACCGTCGCATCCGCGGGCAGCGGCACGATCTGGGAACCGTGGGCGCGCGCCATGTCGGCGGCCGTGGCGGACTCGAGCTCGATGACGCCGGTGATTTGGTTCGCGGACTCATCGTCCATGGTGCCGACTTGGCGGGAGTGTTCGACGAGATTGCGCAGCGTCTCCGGGTCGTAGCCAGCCGCACCCGCCCGGTCGACCGGGGTTTCACCGGCGGCGCGGACCATGTGGTTGGCCATGGTGTTGATCCACGTGAGCAGCGGGCGGAAGACCCAAATGAAGCCGCGCGCGGGAACTGCGATGAGCTGCAGCGCCGTCTCCGGATGGGTAATCGCCCAGGACTTTGGGGCCATCTCGCCGATGACGAGGTGGATGAAGGTGACGATGAACAGCGCGAGGATGAACGCGACCACGTCCGCGATGCCCAGCGAGAGGCCGAGCGCCTCGAGCGGGTGCATGAGCAAGTGGTGCACCCATGGCTTGGTCACGGCACCGAGGATCAGCGTGCAGGCGGTAATGCCCAGCTGCGCGCCGGCGAGCATGATGGTGAGTTCGTTGAGGGAGCGCAGGCCGGCACGAGACGTGCGGGAGGTCTCCGCGGTTTCTTCGAGGCGGTTGCGGCGCGCGCCCATGGTGGCGAACTCGATGATGACGAAGAACGCGGACGCGATGAGGATGAGGATGGTGATGATCAAATCAGTCATTGTCGGCCTCCTCTTCGATAAGTTCCAGAGCAAGGGAGGACGGGACGTGACGCTCGACCTCCTGGACGGTGATGTGGAGGCGGCGGGTGGGGGCATCGTCGCCCTCGACCCAGTCCTCCGGCTCGGCCTCGAGCTCGACGGAGAACTCTTCGCCTTCCTCCGGCAGAGAGGAGGACTGCGCGATGAGCAGGCCCGCGATGGTCTCGTAGTCGCCATCCGGCAGGTCGTGGCCCACGGCGCGCTCGATCTCATCGATGGGCGTGTCGCCGTCCACGATCCAGTGGGAGTCGTCCGTCTCCGTGATTTCCTCGGTTTCCTCAAGATCGTGTTCGTCCGTGACGTCGCCGAGGATTTCCTCCGCGAGGTCCTCCATGGTGACGATGCCGATGAAGCCGCCGTATTCGTCAATGACGCACGCGAGCTTCTCGGAAGAATCGCGCAGCTCCTTCACCGTGTCCGGCAGGTCCATGAGCTCCGGCACGACTACGGCCTCGCGCATGAGCGTGGTGACGTGTGCGTCGGAAGGCAGTGTCGATTCGAGCACGTCATAGAGGTGCACGACGCCAATCGGGTTGTGCTCGTCATCGATAACGGGGTAGCGCGTGTGGTTCTCGGCCATCATCTCGCGCACCTCGCCCAGCGTGGTGTCCGGGTCGACAACGTCCACGCGCGAACGCGGAATCATCGCGTGGCCCGTGTCATGTTCCGGGAAGTCGAGCAGACGGTCGAGCACCATGTACGTGTTCTCGTCCAGGGTGCCAGACTCGTGCGAGTTGTCCACGATGGATTCAAAGTCTTCCGTCGTCGCCGAGGAATCGAGGTCCTCGACCGGCTCAATGCGGAACAGACGCAGCAGGCCGTTGGAGGCGTACTCGAAGAAGTGGATGAGCGGGCCGAAGATGCGCAAGTACCAGCTCGTCGAGTTGGTAATGCCCATCGTTACCTTCATGGGCGTGGCGAGCGCGTAGTTCTTCGGGAACAGCTCCGCGAAGACCATGGACGCCACCGTCGACAAGGCGAGTGCTGCCACCGTGCCGACGGTCACCGACGCCGCGCGCGGGATGCCCACGCCGCCGAGGAGCTCGCCCAGGCCGTTGCCCACGAGGGGCTCTGCGATATAACCCACCAACAGGCCGGTGACCGTAATGCCCAGCTGCGAGCCGGAGAGCACGAACGAGGTGCGGTGGGTGAGCATGAGCGCGCGCTCTGCTTTTTTATCCCCCTGTGCCGCCATGGTGCGCAGCTGCGCGCGGTCCACGTTCATAAACGCAAACTCTTGGGCCACGAAATACGCGTTAAACGCGATGATGATGCCAATGACAACAATGCCTAGGACAATCATGCCGATTGCAGTCCACATGGCTAGACCCCGCTCCTAAGCTTCAGGAAACGGGGACTTCGACTCGGAGGTTCCACCTCGGTAGTGCCTTTCTTCAGGTAGCAGATTAAAAGATGAGAAATAGCGTACACGCACGCTAGGCTAAAACGCTATGAATCCTCCGTTTGGCGTTTATATCCATGTCCCGTTTTGTTCTTCACGCTGCGGATATTGCGACTTCAATACCTATACGCCGAATGAATTAGGGGGCGCCGAACTCATCGGCGCCTACCTCGACGCGCTCGACCTCGAACTTGAGCTGGCCGCTGCTCGCGCGCCTCAGCGTGCCGATACCGTCTTTATCGGCGGAGGCACTCCCTCCCTGCTTGGCTCGGAAGGCCTTGCACGCATTGTGAACAAGGTCAAGGACACCTTCGGGCTCCAGCCCGGCGCCGAGGTGACGACCGAGTCGAACCCCGAATCCACGAGCCCCGAGTACTTCGCGGCGCTCCGCGACGCCGGTTTCACGCGCATCTCGCTGGGCATGCAGTCCGCGTCTTCGCACGTCTTAAGAATCCTTGAGCGCGTCCACACGCCCGGCCGCGCCTTCGACGCCGCGCGTGAGGCGAAAGACGCAGGCTTCGAGCATGTGAATCTCGACATGATTTACGGCACGCCCACGGAAACGGATGACGAGGTCAAAGAAACCCTGGACCGTGTCCTTGAGACCGGCGTCGACCACGTCTCCGCGTACTCGCTCATCGTCGAAGACGGCACCCGCATGGCCCGCAAGGTGAAGAAGGGGCTGCTGCCGGCGCCGGACGAGGACGTCCTCGCGCGCCGCTACGAGTTCATCTCCGAGACTCTGGAAACCGCAGGTTTTCAGTGGTACGAGGTCTCCAACTGGGCGAAGCCCGGCGGGGAGTGCCAGCACAACCGCATCTACTGGGTCGATGGCAACTGGTGGGGAGCCGGCCCCGGCGCGCACTCGCACCTCGACGGCGAGCGCTTCTATAACGTCAAGCATCCGCGCCGCTACGTCGACACCCTCGCGCACGGCGAGCTGCCCATCAAAGAATCAGAGACGCTCACGCCGGAGGAACGCCACGAGGAAAAGGTGATGCTCGGCCTGCGCCTGCGGGAGGGCATCCCGGCGGACTGGATAAGCGACAACGCGACGCAGACCCGTGACCGCTTCATCGACAGCGGTCTCCTCGAACTCGCAGGCGGTCGCCTGCGAGTAACAAAGGAAGGCCGCCTGCTCGCTGACGGCATAATCACCGACTTGCTCGTCGCCGAGGAACGAGGCGACGAAGTACACTAACGGGCATGTCTACCTCAACCGAAGCGCGGCGCCGCGAGGTCCTGCGCGCCATCGTCTCGGACTTCATTGCGAGCCAGGACCCGGTGGGCTCCAAGGCGTTGCTCGAGCGCCACCAGCTGGGCGTGTCCTCGGCGACCATTCGCAATGACATGGCGGTCCTCGAGGACGCCGGGCTCATCACGCAGCCGCACTCTTCGTCAGGGCGCGTTCCCACCCAGGCGGGCTACCGCCACTTCGTCGACACGCTCCACGACGTCAAGCCGCTGTCCAAGCCGGAGCGCCAGGCCATCCTGCACTTCCTCGAGAACGGCGTGGACTTGGAAGACGTGCTGCGCCGCTCCGTGCGGCTGCTCGCGCAGCTCACCAAGCAAGCCGCCGTCGTCGCGATGCCGAACCTCAAGGTCTCGCGCGTCAAGCACTGCGAGGTCGTGGCGCTCTCCCCGGTGCGACTGCTGCTCGTGCTCATCACGGACGCCGGCCGCGTGGACCAGCGTAACGTCGAGCTCGACCAGATCATCGAGCCGGACGACGTCGCGCGCCTGCGCGACCTGCTCAACCAGGCGCTCGAGGGCCGCACGCTCGACGAGGCCTCCGTGGAGCTCGCGCAGCTTACCGAGCAGGCGCCGCTCGACCTGCGCGGCCATGTGCTCAACTGTGCGACGACGCTCATCGAAACACTCGTCGAGCACCCCGCGGACCGGCTCATCATTGCGGGTGCCTCGAACCTCACGCGCGTGGCCCGCGACTTCCCGCAGCGCCTGCCCGGGATCATCGAGGCCCTCGAGGAGCAGGTCGTCGTGCTCAAGCTGCTGTCCAAGGTCCCGGATCTGGGCAACGTCTCGGTCGTTATCGGCGAGGAGCATGAGGAGGATCGCCTGCGCGGCTCGTCCGTCGTCGCCACCGCGTACGGCACTGACGGCGCGGCGCTGGGCGGCATGGGCGTCGTGGGACCGACGTTTATGGACTATTCGGGAACAATTTCCAAGGTTTCTGCTGTTGCACGCTATGTGAGTGACATCGTGGCGGGCGAGTAAACTCGCAACGATCCCCGAAGACGATTGAGTAAAGGACTGGTAATTTCCCGTGGCTCGTGATTATTACGGCATTCTCGGCGTGGACAAAGACGCTACCGATCAACAGATTAAGAAGGCCTACCGCAAGCTAGCGCGCAAGTACCACCCGGATCTCAACCCGGACGACGCGGAGGCCGCGGAGAAGTTCCGCGAGGCCTCGCTCGCCCAGGAGGTCCTGCTTGATCCGCAGAAGCGCCAGATTGTCGACCGCGGCGGCGACCCCATGGAGCAGGGCGGGTCCATGCCTGGCGGCGGATTCGCCGGCGGCTTCGATACCGGCGGCCTGGGCGACATCTTTGCCGAGTTCTTCGGTGGCGGCGCGGCGTCTCGCGGCCCGCGTTCGCGCGTGCAGCCGGGCTCGGATGCGCTGCTGCGCACCCAGATCACGCTCGAAGAGGCGTTTGCTGGTGCGAAGAAGCCCGTCACCATCGACACGGCCGTGCTCTGCGATACGTGCCACGGCTCCGGCTCGGAGTCCGGCTCCAAGCCCGTGACTTGCGAGACCTGCCACGGCGCCGGCGAGGTTCAGGAGGTCCAGCGTTCCTTCCTCGGCAACGTTATGACCTCCCACCGCTGCCCGACGTGCCAGGGCTACGGCGAAGTCATCAAGGACCCCTGCGGCCACTGCGGTGGCGACGGCCGCGTAAAGAAGCGCCGCGACCTCACCATCAATATCCCGGCTGGCATCGGCGACGGCATGCGCATTCGCATGTCGGGCCAGGGCGAGGTCGGACACGGCGGCGGCCCGGCTGGCGACCTCTTCGTTGAGGTCCATACGCAGCGCCACCCCGTCTTCGAGCGTGACGCGGACGACCTGCACGTCACGGTCCGCGTCCCCATGGTCGACGCGGCGTTGGGCACGAATTTCACCGTCACGCAGCTCGACGGCACGGACCTCGAGGTCGAGATCGAGCCGGGCACGCAGCCGGGCCAGACAATCTCCGTCGAGGGCCAGGGCATGCCGCGCCTGCGCACGGACGGCCGCGGCCGCCTGCTCGCGCACGTCGACGTCGTCGTGCCTACCGACCTCGACTCCAAGTCCCGCGAGCTGCTCGAAGAGGTCCGCGACCGCACCGAGCACACCACCGCCATCCACACCGAGGACGAGGAAGACAGCTTCTTCGACCGCCTGCGCGCAAGGTTCCGCCGCTAAATGAGCCTTGCCGTCTTCCGCGTAGAATCGCTCGCTGGCGCGAGCGAGAGTGATATCGTTGAGCTCTCCGGGCCCGAGGGCCGCCATGCCGTCACCGTCAAGCGCGTCGCGCCCGGCGAGCGCATCCAGCTTGCCGATGCCGCCGGGCGCCTCGCCACAGTCACCGTCACCGAGGTGCGCGGCAAGGACGCGCTCGTCGCGCGCGTCGACGAGATCGAGACCATCCCCGAGCCTGACCCCAAGGTCATTGTCATCCAGGCGATCCCCAAGTCCGAGCGCGCCGAGCTTGCCGTCGACCTCGCGACGCAGGCCGGCGCGGATGGGATCATCGCGTGGCAGGCGGACCGGTGCATCGCCAAGTGGGACGCGAAGAAGGCTCCCAAGGCGCTCGCCAAGTGGCAGTCTGCGGCGACCGCTGCCGCCAAGCAGTCGCGCCGGGCGCGCGTGCCCGAGGTCACCGGTCCCTTAAGCACCGCACAGGTCGCCGAGCTCATCAATGGCGAGACTGCCTACGTCCTCCACGAAGACGCAACGACATCGCTGCGCGATGTCGAGTTACAAGGAACGGTGTACCTGCTCATCGGGCCGGAGGGCGGCATCGGCAGCACAGAGCTGGCTAAGCTGGGGGCTACGGCGGTGAAGCTGGGGCCGGAGGTCTTGCGGACGGCATCGGCAGCAATGGTGGCCTTGGCCGCCATCGGGGTGCGGACCTCGCGCTGGTAGATTGGGACTCGTGCCAATTATCACTCAGAAGATAGAGGTGGACTCCGCCTATGTCGCCGCCGTGCTGGGCACGGCGGATGCCAACCTGCGGGTCCTCAACAATCAGCTCGATGCGGACCTTTTCGCACGCGGGACGACCGTGACCATCACGGGACCGGACTACGAGGTCGCGCGTGCGGCCAAGGTTCTCGACGAGCTCGAGTCTATCGCGCGCCGCGGCCACACCATCTCCCCGGAGACGGTCAAGCACGCCGTGAAGATGGTCGCCGTCGAGGCCCCGCAGTCGGTCTCCGCGGCGCTCGCCGCGGATATTGTCTCGCGCCGCGGCAAGACCGTGCGGCCTAAGACCGTCGGCCAGTCCGAGTACGTGCGCGCCATCGATAACAACACGGTCGTCTTCGGTATTGGCCCGGCCGGTTCCGGTAAGACGTACCTCGCCGTGGCGAAGGCCGTGCAGGCGCTGCACAATAAGGACGTCTCGCGCATTATTTTGACCCGCCCGGCCGTGGAAGCGGGGGAGAAGCTCGGCTTCCTGCCGGGCACCTTGAACGACAAGATCGACCCGTACCTGCGCCCGCTGTACGACGCGCTGCGCGACATGCTTGATCCGGAGATCATCCCCAAGCTCATGGAGGCCGGCATCATCGAGGTCGCCCCGCTGGCGTACATGCGTGGCCGCACGTTAAACGACGCCTTCGTCATCCTTGACGAGGCGCAGAACACCACGCCTGCGCAGATGAAGATGTTCTTGACGCGCCTGGGCTTCGGCTCAAAGATCGTGGTCACTGGCGATATCTCACAGGTCGACCTCCCGCGCGGTCATGTCTCTGGCCTGCGCATCGTGCGCCGCATCCTCGACGGCATTGACGATATCTACTTCGCGGACTTGGGCGCCGACGACGTGGTGCGCCACCAGCTTGTGGGTCGCATTGTGGGTGCCTACGATCGCTTCGACGCAGAGCAAGAACGGAAGAAGGACCAAGAATGAGCATCGAGTTTTTGAACGAGTGCGGCTACGACGGCGTCAACGAAGAAATGCTCATCGACGTTGCCTCCTACGCCTTCGGCCGCATGGACGTGAACCCGGACGCGGAGTGCACCATCACCGCCGTGGATCTTGCGACCATCGCGGATCTGCACGTGCGCTGGATGGATCTCGACGGCCCGACCGACGTCATGAGCTTCCCCATGGATGAGATCACCCCGGGGGCTGCGGGCGGGCGTCCCGATGCCGCCGCTCCCGGCCCCGCCATGCTGGGCGACATCGTGCTCTGCCCCGAGTTCGCACAGCGTCAAGCCACGGCCGCCGGCCACTCGCTGGGACACGAGCTGGCCCTGCTCACCGTCCACGGGTGCCTCCACCTGCTGGGCTACGACCACGCGACGCCAGCCGAAGAGAAGGAAATGTTCGGCCTCCAGAACGAGCTGCTCGCGGACTGGTACGACGACGTGAAGGAACGCGGCTTGAGCTTCCAACCGAAGCCCTCCGGCCCTAAGGCCTTCCCGGACGCCGCCGAGCGCGCGAACCTGGACAAGCAGGTGCCCGGTGGTGGGATTCCGGCGGTGGGGGAGCCGCACGGGGAGTAATATCTGTCTTCTTATTGTTGAATTTTCACGTTCCGTGTTATCCTGAAATCCCGTAGGTAAATAGTTCACCTGCGGGATGTCGCATTTTTCGCGGTACACGCAGGTCCGTCTCCGTCAAGGAGGACCCCCCATGTCTGCTACGCCGACTAAGTTCATTTTCGTCACCGGAGGCGTTGTCTCCTCGCTGGGCAAGGGGCTCACCGCCGCCAGCCTGGGCCAGCTGCTCACCGCCCGCGGCCTGTCCGTCACCATGCAAAAGCTCGACCCGTACCTCAACGTGGACCCGGGCACCATGAACCCGTTCGAGCATGGCGAGGTCTTCGTCACCGAGGACGGCGCCGAGACCGACCTGGATCTGGGCCACTACGAGCGCTTCCTCGACCGCAACCTCACCAAGAACGCGAACGTCACCACCGGCAAGGTGTACTCGACCGTCATCGCCAAGGAGCGTCGCGGCGAGTTTCTGGGCAAGACCGTCCAGGTCATCCCGCACATCACGGACGAAATCAAGGCCCGCGTCATCGCGATGAGCGAACCGGACGCCGAGGGCAACACCCCGGACGTCGTCATCAGCGAGATCGGCGGCACCGTGGGCGACATCGAGTCCCAGCCCTTCCTCGAGGCCGTGCGCCAGGTCCGCCACACCGTGGGCCGCGACAACGTCTTCTTTATCCACTGCTCCCTCGTGCCGTACCTCGCGCCGAGCGGGGAACTCAAGACCAAGCCCACCCAGCACTCCGTGGCGGAGCTGCGCGGCATCGGCATCGTGCCGGACGCCGTGGTCCTGCGCTGCGACCGTGAGGTCCCGGCCCCGCTCAAGGCCAAGATTGCGCTCATGTGCGACATCGAGAAAGAGGGCGTGACCTCCTGCCCGGATAGCCCGTCCATCTACGACATCCCGGAGGTCCTCTACCGCGAGCATCTCGACACCTTCGTCATCCGTAAGCTGGGCCTGCCCTTCCGCGACGTGGACTGGACGCAGTGGCGCGACCTCCTCGACCGCGTCCACAACCCCCAGCGCGAGGTCACCGTGGGTATCGTGGGCAAGTACATCGACCTGCCGGACGCCTACCTTTCCGTGGCCGAGGCCACCCGCCACGCCGCCTTCGCCTTCCACGCCAAGGCCAACGTCCGCTGGATTGCCGCTGACACCATCGCCGAGGACACGAGCGAGCTCGAGGACCTCGATGCCATCATCGTCCCCGGCGGCTTCGGCGTGCGCGGCATCGAAGGCAAGCTGGCCGCCGTGACCTACGCCCGCGAGAACGACGTGCCCTTCCTCGGCCTGTGCTTGGGGCTCCAGTCCATGGTGCTCGAGGCCGCCCACCACGCCGGGCTTTCCGATGCCTCCTCCACCGAGTTCGACCCCACCACCAGCACCCCAGTCATCGCCACCATGGCCGAGCAGAAAGCGGCCGTGGCCGGCGAGGCAGATCTGGGCGGCACCATGCGCCTGGGCGCCTACCCGGCCGTCCTGGCCGAGGGCAGCGCGGTCGCCCAGGCCTACGGCACCACGCAGGTCTCCGAGCGCCACCGCCACCGCTACGAGGTCAACAACGCGTACAAGGAGCAGATCACGGAGGGCTCCGGCCTCGTCTTCTCCGGCACCTCGCCCGACGGCAACCTCGTCGAGTTCGTGGAGTACCCCGACCACAAGTACATGGTCGCCACCCAAGCGCACCCGGAGTATAAGTCGCGCCCGACTCGCCCGCACCCGCTGTTCACCGGCCTCATCGGCGCCGCCCTGGGGGAGGAGACAACGAAGACCGACAAGTAATTCGCCAAATACTTGGTACGCGTCCGTGCTTCGTAGCACAATAAGCCCCATGAATATTCTGTCGATTCAGTCCCACGTCACCTACGGCCACGTCGGCAACTCCGCCGCAGTGTTCCCGCTTCAGCGCGCAGGCCACGAGGTGTGGCCCATCCACACGGTGAATTTCTCCAACCACACCGGCTACGGTGACTGGGGCGGACCGATGATTCCGGGCACCGAGGTGACCTCGATTGTCGACGGCATCGAGAAGCGCGGCGCCTTCCCCAAGATCGATGCCATCCTCTCCGGCTACCAGGGCGGCTCGGACATCGCCGGCGCCATCGTCGACGCCGTGCGCCGCATCAAGGCCGTCAACGGCAACGCCCTCTACGCGTGCGACCCGGTCATGGGCAACGCGAAGTCCGGCTGCTTCGTCTCGGACGAGATCCCGCCGCTGCTGCGCGACAAGGTGGTTCCCGTCGCGGACATCATTACGCCCAACCAGTTTGAGCTGGGCTACCTCACCGAGCACGAGACCGGCACCCTTGAGCAGACCCTCGAGGCCGTCAAGGTCGCCCAGGAGATCGGCCCCCGCACCGTGCTCGTGACCTCCGTCAACCGCCCGGAGACCCCGGAGGATTCCATCGAGATGCTCGCCGTGGACGGCGACCGCGCTTTTATCGTTGCGACCCCGCGCCTGCCGTTCAAGCGTAACGGCTCCGGCGACGTCACCGCCGCGCTCTTTACCGGCCACTACGCCAAGACTCGTGACGCGAAGGCCGCGCTCAAGGCCACCGCGTCCTCCGTCTGGGACCTGCTCAACGTCACCTATGAGGCCGAGTCGGACGAGCTGTGCCTCATCGCTGCCCAGGACTACTTCGAGCACCCGCAGCTCCAGTTCTCCGTCACCGACGTCGAGGATCTCTAGCAGGGATCGTGAAAACCCCCGCCGAGCGGGTATGATGTGGGCACGATGAACGATACAGACCCTCACGAATCGAACCCGGCCGACAAACCCGCAGCCACTCCTGCAGACAACTTTGACGCCGCCTTCGAGAACCTGCCCGACGAGGCAGCACTTGATTACCGCGACTACACCGACACGCCCGAGGGCTTCCGCTCTGGGTTCGTGTCATTTGTAGGCCGCCCCAACACCGGCAAGTCCACGCTCACCAACGCCATTGTGGGCGAGAAGATTGCCATCACGGCCAACCAGCCGGAGACCACCCGTCGCCCCATTCGCGGCATCGTCCACCGCGAGGACTGCCAGATCGTGGTCGTCGACACCCCAGGCCTCCACCGCCCGCGCACTTTGCTGGGCGAGCGCCTCAACGAGATCGTCAAAGACACCTACGCCGACGTCGACGTCATCGGCCTGACCATCCCCGCAGACGAGAAGATCGGCCCCGGCGACCGCTGGATCCTCGACAACGTCCGTGAGGTCGCCCCGAAGACGAAGATCATCGGTATCGTCACCAAGCTCGACAAGGGCTCCCGTGACCAGGTCGGCGCTCAGCTGCTCGCCCTCCACGAGCTGCTCACCGAGCACGACCCTGACGCCGTGGTCATCCCCGTCTCCGCCAAGGACGGCACCCAGGTCGAAGACCTCGTCGGTGTTATCCGCGACGCCCTGCCCGAAGGCCCCAAGTTCTACCCGGACGACCACGTCACGGACGAGCGCCAGGAAGAGCGCATCGCCGAGCTCATCCGCGAGTCTGCTCTCGCCGGCCTCAAGGACGAACTCCCGCACTCCGTCGCCGTGGGCATCGACGAAATGCTGCCCAACCCCGAGCGCCCCGGCGTCCTCAACATCCATGCGATCATCTACCTCGAGCGCCCCGGCCAGCAGAAGATCATCGAAGGCAAGGACGGCCGCCGCCTCAACCGCATCATGGGCGAGTCCCGCAAGAAGATCATCGCGCTGCTCGGCCAAAACGTCTTCCTCGACCTGCGCATCAAGGTCCTGAAGAACTGGCAGTCCGACCCGAAATTCCTGGGACGCCTTGGCTTCTAAGCCCACAGGCGCGGGCGCTCGTACCTCGCGCCCGAAAAGCAGCGGCGGTCGCCCCAACTTCCGGGATCGCGCCGTCGTCATCCGCACATACGACTTCGGCGAGGCCGACCGCATTATCGTGCTGCTCACGCACCACCATGGACTCGTGCGCGCCGTCGCCAAGGGCGTGCGCCGCGCCAAGTCCCGCTTCGGCTCGCGCCTTCAGCACTTCGTCGACCTCGACGTGCAGTTCTACGAGGGGCGCAACCTCCACACTATCTCCCAAGCAGACACCGTGGGCTACTACGGCGCGCACATCATCGACGATTACGAGCGCTACACCGCCGCCTGCGCCGCCCTCGAGGCCGCCGAGAAACTCGCCCTCGACACCGACCCCTACTTCTATGAGGCCCTCGTCGCCGCCTTCCGCGACTTCCAACACGAGCCGCCCACCCGCGTCCTCGACCGCTTCCTCCTTCAAGCCATGGCCCATTCCGGCTGGGCGCCGAGCCTCTTCGACTGTGCCCAGTGCGGCAAACCCGGCCCGCACCACGCCTTCCACCCGGCCATCGGCGGCGCCGCCTGCCACGAATGCCGCCCGCCCGGCGCCGCCGAGGTCGACCCGGAGACCCTCCATCACCTCTGGCTACTTGCGCACGGACACCCCAGCACACCCACACCCGTACAGGAAGCGGAAGGCCACCGGCTCGCCATTGCGCACCTCCAGTGGCACATCGAGCGCAAAGTGACCGCACTGGCGGTCATGGACCAATAGCGAGTCGAGTAAGATCGGGCGGGTGATTACGCCTGACCCCAACCGAGTCCTCACTCCGCCCGAGATCCCCGCGGAGTTCCTCCCCAAACACATCGCCCTCGTCATGGACGGCAACGGGCGCTGGGCCCAAGAGCGCGGCATGGAGCGCACGGAAGGTCATAAGAGGGGAGAGGCGGTCCTCCTCGACGCGGTCGACGCCTGCCTTGCCATGGGTATCCCGTACCTGTCCGCCTACGCCTTCTCCACGGAGAACTGGCGCCGCAGCCCCAAGGAAGTTCGCTTCCTCATGGGCTTTAACCGCGACGTCATCCGCCGCCAGCGCGACTGGCTCAACGAGCGCGGCGTCCGCGTCGTCTGGGCTGGCCGCCGCCCCCGCCTCTGGCGCAGCGTCATCAAAGAGCTTGAGGCCGCCCAAGAGCTCACCAAAGACAACACCCGCATGACACTCGCCATGTGCGTCAATTACGGCGGCCGCGCCGAGCTTGTCGATGCCGTCCGCAAGCTCGGCACTGATATCCAATCCGGTCAGCTGGCGCCCAGCGCCATCAATGAGAAGACCATCGCGCAGTATCTCTACGACCCGCAGATGCCTGACGTAGACCTGTTCCTGCGCCCCTCCGGCGAGAAGCGCACGTCCAACTTCCTGCTGTGGCAGTCCGCGTACGCGGAGATGGTCTACCAGGACAAGCTCTTCCCAGATTTCACGCCGGAGGATCTCTTCGCCGCGGTCGAGGAATACGCCCGCCGCGACCGCCGCTTCGGCGGCGTCAAAAAGAATTAGCGTTAAGCTGCTTTCGCGCGGCACTGCGCGCAGATGCCAAAGACCTCGGCGTCGTGGCCAGTGAGTTCGAAGTCGAACCTGCTGGCCATTTCCTTTGCCCAGGCCTCGATGGGGCCGCCATCGATTTCCTCGGTGCGGCCGCATTTGGTGCATACGAGGTGGTGGTGATGGTGGCTCGATTCGCAGTGGCGGTAGAGCGTCTCACCTGTGGGCATATGAAGCGCGTCCACTGCGTCGATCTCGGACAGGGACTGGAGGGTGCGGTAGACGGTGGTAAGACCCACCTTGGCCTCGTGCGCCTGCAGCTCCTGGTGAATGTCCTTGGCCGAAGCGAACTTATCCATCTCGCGAAGAACCTCGACGACGGCAGTGCGCTGCTTCGTATTGCGCGCACCCAGCTTCGGAATATTGGACTGCACAGTCATACGGCTATCTTAACGCATATAACTTGAAAATCAGTTCTCGCTTGCTGCCATGAGCTCTTCTTCGAGCTTTGCGGCCGTGGTGATAAGGCGGATTGACTTCGGCGAGGACAGTGAATAAATGACCTCGCGGCCCGAGCGCTCGGAGCGCACGAGACCCGCGGACTTGAGCACGCGCAGGTGTTGGGAAATAAGCGGCTGCGACTTCTCCAACTTGCCCACGAGCTCGTGGACGAAGTGGCCGCGATCGGCCAGCAGGATGAGGATACGCAGACGCAGCGGCGAGTCGAGTGCGCTGAACAGATGCTCAGCGTTCTTCAGCTCGTCTGCAGTGGGTAGTGTGTTGGGCACGGTAAATCCTCCGTCGACGTGTATGACCTAGACACTATATCAATAGACCATTTTTGTGCATACTTGCCCTAGCTGGGAAGTTACTGTGGGACATTGGAAAAGTCTGGGTGAGTTTTTCCACTCTTTCTCAATGGTGTTATTCACCTGCGGCTAGGGATAATGTTTACGCATTTCACCCATAGTGTTAGGAACGTGCACTGTTTCCCTCCACCCCTTCCTGCCGGTCCGCCCCCGTACAGGCTAGGATAGGAGGCTATTGCAAGCGTCCGACGATTCGCCCTCAACCGCGAATCCGATCCGTAGGAGTGTAAAAGGAATCATGGCATCCGTCATCGACACCGTTGTTAGCCTGTGCAAGCGCCGCGGCCTGGTCTATCAGGCCGGCGAGATTTACGGCGGTTCCCGCTCCGCATGGGACTATGGCCCGCTGGGTGTCGAGCTCAAGGAAAATATCAAGCGCCAGTGGTGGCGCCACATGGTCCAGTCTCGCTCGGACGTCGTGGGCGTCGACACCTCCGTCATCCAGCCGCGCCAGGTGTGGGTCTCCTCCGGCCACGTCGAGGTCTTCACTGACCCGCTCGTCGAGTCCCTCTACACCCACAAGCGCTACCGCGCTGACCACCTCCTCGAGGCCTACGAGGAGAAACACGGCCACCCTGCTCCCAACGGTCTCGCTGACATTAACGATCCGGAGACCGGCCAGCCGGGCAACTGGACTGAGCCCAAGGCCTTCTCCGGCCTGCTCAAGACCTTCCTCGGCCCCGTCGATGACAAGGAAGGCCTGCACTACCTGCGCCCGGAGACCGCCCAGGGCATCTTCGTCAACTTCAAAAACGTCCTCACCTCCTCGCGCATGAAGCCGCCGTTTGGCATCGCCAACATCGGCAAGTCTTTCCGTAACGAGATCACCCCGGGTAACTTCATCTTCCGTACCCGCGAGTTCGAGCAGATGGAGATGGAGTTCTTCGTCAAGCCGGGCGAGGACGAAGAGTGGCACCAGTATTGGATCGACGACCGCTACAACTGGTACGTCGACCTGGGCATCGACCCGGAGAACCTCCGCCTCTACGAGCACCCCAAGGAAAAGCTCTCCCACTACTCCAAGCGCACCGTCGACGTTGAGTACGCCTTCGGCTTCACCGGCTCCAAGTGGGGCGAGCTCGAGGGTGTTGCTAACCGTACTGACTACGACCTCCGCGTCCACTCCGAGGGCTCCGGCGAGGATCTGTCCTACTTCGACCAGACCACCGGCGAGCGCTGGATCCCCTACGTCATCGAGCCGGCCGCCGGCCTCGGCCGTTCCATGATGGCCTTCCTCGTCGATGCCTACGACGAGGAAGAGGTCCCCAACGCCAAGGGTGGCACCGACAAGCGCGTCGTCCTGCGCCTCGACCGCCGCCTCTCGCCGGTCAAGGTCGCCGTTCTTCCGCTCTCCAAGAAGGAAGAGCTGTCCACCCCGGCCCAGGAGCTGGCCAACAAGCTGCGCGCCAACTGGAACGTGGACTACGACCAGTCCGGTGCCATCGGTCGCCGCTACCGCCGCCAGGACGAGATCGGCACCCCGTTCTGCGTCACGTACGACTTCGACTCCCTCGAGGACGGCTCCGTCACCGTGCGCGAGCGCGACTCCATGGAGCAGGAGCGTGTGAAGATCGACGAGCTCGAGTCCTACCTCGCCGCCCGCCTGGTGGGCTGCTAAGCATGCACTACACGAGCTGGGATCGCACCGATCGCTCTGCACCGCGTCTCCTTGCGGAGGCCGCAGAGCCGATCGGTGAGTTCACCGAGTCTTCCGCCACCGTTGCTGACGCCTACTGGCGCCTCGACGCCTCGGACCTCGGCGCCTCTGCCACGCTTGCCGATGACCGCGTTTTCCGCCTCGCCGGCAACGCCAGCCGCGACAAGCGGCTCGACGCGTCCCTCGACGGCCGCACCTTCGCGTTCATCTGCGAGACCTCCGGCAATTGGATCATCGAGGATGCCTCCGGCACGAAGGTCGCCCAGTTCACCTCGAAGAACCGCGGCGTGCGCGAGGCCATCCTCGAATTCGAGGGCGACTACACCGACCACGACCTCTCCGTCGAGGAAGTCGCCGCTCTCAGCTGGTTCACGCGTCTCATCCTTGAGGCGAAGACCTCCAGCGGCGCCATCGCCTGGATCGCCACGCTCGTTCTCGCGTCCCTCGTCGCCGTCGGCGCGCTGTTCCTGGGCTAGGTCACCATGTCGACTGAATACTGGACCTGGCGCCACGACGGCCTCACGGACCCCGGCGGGGCCGAGGCCGCCGCCGTGCGTGAGCACGTCATCCACTTCGCCCACGGCCAAATCCTCACCGAGGTCACCCGCGACGACATGCAGTTGGTCATCAAGGCCACGACCTCCGACGGCGAGGTCTTCACCGTCGCCCAAACCGGCTTCTCCGTCAACCGGCTCTCCGCCGTGTGCGGCACCCGTCGCTACACGCTCAACCGCACCCGGCGGCTGCGCCGCGAGCGCGCCATCATCGACGCCGCCGGCAACGTGGTCGCCCGCACCCGCCCCCACGGCTCCACCCTCGAGGTCTTCGACCACCCGCAGGACATGCCCATCCCAGACGTGGACTTCGTCTTCCTCACGTGGTGCTGCATGGAAGTCGACAACTCCGGCCACATCCGCCGCATGTAGCCATCGGCAACCACCCCCGCGGCCTCCACAACCACCTATCCCCGACAAAGGCAATGTCATAATAGCCATATGCGCTGGTCGCTTTAATTCACCCAAATTCCACGACCAGCGCATAGTGCCAACGGCACATTGCCTTTGTTTCTTTTACGCCGCTTTCCGCGCAAGCGCCGCCGATACCTCCGCGATGAAGCGCTCCGGCTCCCGGCGTAATTGGGCAGGGGAGTAGCGCACCATCTGATACCCCGCGTTGTGGAGCTGCTTCTCGCGCGCTCGCTCCGCCACGATGGTTTCCTCAGTCCCGCGATACGTCTGCCCGTCGTATTTCACGTCGCCATCAATCTCCACGACCACGTGCTCGTCCACGAGCAGGTCTACACGAACCCCCGGCAGCACCCGTACCTGCGGCCGAACCGCCGCTCCCGGAAGCCCCTCGATGAGCAGCGCCCGCGCGAAAGACTCATACGGCGACTCCGACGTCGATATTGCCAACTCGAGGCACCGTCGCGCGACCGTGATGTTCTTACACCGCCCCATCCGTGCAATCACAAGTGAGACATGCTCGCGGTAGTACCCCTGCCGCAGCAGCGAATCCATCGCCACCAGACCGTCCGCGAAGCCGTGGAAGCGCGCGGTATCGATGCACGCCCGCGGCCGTGACGTCACCCGCAGACCGTCAATCTCTCGATAATCGTCATCCGCCAAGATCAATCGCCTATACCGATATCCCGCGCTCCACTGCGTCCGACGCGGCAAGCCGCCTGCCGGCAACGTGAGCTCGACTTCTTCCTCACGCGCCGATAGGACCCATAATCCATGGATACGCGCCGCGGATTTCCCCACGAGCACCGCCTCCCGGACCGATAATCCTGCCGCGCGCACCCGCCACTCCTGTTGTTCGTGATAGGCGAGTGCCTCCCACTCCGCGCGGTCGCACGCGTACCCGCCCGCGACCTGAATGAGCTGTCCCGCAGCGACCAATGCCAGTGTTTCGTGTGTTGCTTCGTGCAATGCAATGAGGTTCATACCCCTAGAAAACCCACAACGGCGGCCACCCGCAAGCATGTACCCTGCATACCTGTGGATAACCGCCGTCTTGCACAATTTAGTGGGCAACCATGACCCTGCAACCTGTGGACAACACCCGAGGACTAGAACGCACCCGTCCTCGAACCGCCACCGCCCCCAAAGTCGCCTCCACCGAAGCCGCCCCCAAAGCCTCCGCCGTAGCCACCACGGTGTCCACCGCCGCCGAGCATCTGTCCAATGACCATGCCCGTGATGAGGTCACCCGCACCGGACGCCATCTGCTGGCGCTGCTGGCGCCGGCGGTAGTCATCGATATCGTTCTGCGCACGACGCTGCGCTTCCTGGGCCGCGGCAACTGCCTGACGCGCCAAATCCAGGGCACTACGAATGTCACGGTCACGCTGCTGCAACGCCTGCGCATGCAGACGCTTCGCATCCTCCAACGCGGTACGCGCCGAGGCACCCACCAAACGACCACGCGCCGAGATGAGGTCTTCCGCCGCCTGAATCGTGGACGAGGCCACCGAAATCTGCTGCGCAAACATATCCAGCTGGCGCGCATGCGTCTGCGTCACCTCACGCACCGTATCCAGCGCCTCATCGAGCCGCCCGTCCAGGGACATCAGCGTCGTGTAATGCCCCAACGGATCCGCCGCGCCACCCGCACGCGCCGCCTCAGCGGCAGCAGACGCCTCCGACAACAACGCCTCCAAGGACGCCCAGTCCGCCGAGGTCCCCTGGGATTGACCCTGCGCCTCAATCTGACGCGCCTCAGAAATCTCGCCATCAACCTCTGCAATGAGCGCGGACAGACCCTGCTGCGCCGTCGTGATCGTGGACTGCGCGTTCTCCACAGCCGACAGCAACCGGTCCGCAACCTCAATCGCGTGCTCGGAGTCACGAATCGCCCCCACGAGTCCGCCTTGCTGGCCAGCCGGCTTCGACTGCAACGAACGACCCAACGACAAGGACTTCTCTGCCTCATCCAAGGACACAGACGCCATCTGAGGATTATCCGCAATCGACTGCAGCATTTCCTCCGAGTACTGCTCCCGCAACGAATTCAACGTCGCCGTCGCCTGCGGCATACGCGCCCTCAAATCCACCGTCTTCTGCGTCAACTCATCAAGCTTCGAACCAGCATTGACCAACAAGTCGCGCATCGACGCAAACTCAGCTGCCTGCGCATCCAACGCATCATCCGCCTGCCCGCACGAGGACACAATCGACACCAAAAGCTCACGCTTCTGCGCCTCCGGCATCCCACGCTGCGCCTCAATCTGCTTATGCGTCGCAAACGCACGCTGCAGGGTCGAGGTGGACTGATTCATCGCCGCCGTAAACTTCCGCGCGCGCTCCGGCCCGAACTCCGCAATCGCAATGTCGAGCTCCTCCTTGCCACGGCGAATGGACTCATCTGTGGACACGAGCTCTTCCTGCGCGAGTTCCTCCAACACGGGCAGTGGCAACCGTGCTAACGCCGTCGTGTTCGTTGGCTCGATCTCCCGCGCGGACTCGACCGTCGCCGCGGTCTCCTTCTTAGTCTTCCGCTTCGACATCGCATACGCGCCGCCGCCCGCCGCGAGCACAGCCGCACCGCCGGCACCCAGCCACAGCGCGCCATCACCCGAGCCCGAGCTTCCCGATGCCGCCTCCACCACAGCGCTGCCCGCTCCAGCCCAATCGGAGGCAGCGAGCGAATCATAGGCGGCCTCAAAGAGTTTGTCCTGCGAGCCCGACGGCCACTCGGACCCCACGCTCACCGTCGCCTTACGTGCCTCGGTATCCACGACGAACGCCGCCGTATTCGTACCGCGCGAATCCACAATCGACTCCGCATAGGACTCGACCTGGGAATCCAGGCCCGTGGTGTAGACGACGTAGAGCAAACGTTGATCGGAGGACTGCAGCTGCGCAATCTGCGACTCCAAGTCGGACTTCTGCGACGAGGAGAGCACACCCGAGTCATCCGTCCCCTTCGCCGTGATCGAGGAAGCTGCCGGCGCCGCCTGTGCGACCGCCGTGCCCAGGAACACCGCCGGTGCGCCCGTGCCCAGTCCGATGAGTAGCGCGGCCACTGCCGCGCGTCCAACGCGCGAAAAAGTCATGCCACTAGACTACCCACTAATGGAACATGAACTCGGCCCAATCGTCATTTTGGGTGCCGCCCAGTATGACGGCCGCCCCTCCAAGGTCCTCCAAGCCCGTCTCAACGCCGCCCTTGCGCTTGGCACCGACCGCCACTTCGTGACGACCGGCTCCAACCTGCCCGGCGACCGCTTCACCGAAGCCGGCGTCGCCGCCCGATACCTCGAAGTCCGCGGCGCCACCCACATCACGGCTCTGCGCGAAGGCCACACCACCGGCGAAGAACTCGACGCTGTCAAGCGCGCTTTCCCGGACATCAAGGACATCACCCTCGTCACCGACCCCTACCACGCGCCGCGCGCCTGGCTCATCGCCCGTCGCCACGGCTTCCGCGCGACAACCGTCACCGCCAAAGACTGCCCCATCCACTTCCCACAGGCATCCTGGTTCCGCTGTGTCATCCACGAAGTCGGCGGCATCCTCGCGCTTGTCATTCCTGGCCTCACACCCGCCCTGCACCGCCTCGAGCGCATTATGCGCCCCAACTGGAGCGCGCGCCACGACCAGCTCGAACGCGAATAAACGCTAGGCTTAACCTCGATGTATTCCTACCAACCCGCCGATACCGAGCGCCTCTTCGACGAGTCCCCCAAAGGCTCCTCTTTCGCCCACGACGCTCGCCCAGATCATCGAGGCGCCTTCTCCCGCGACCGCGCCCGCGTGCTCCACTCCGCAGCCCTGCGCCGCCTCGCCGATAAAACGCAGGTCGTCGGACCCCGTGACGGCGACACACCCCGCACCCGCCTTACCCACTCTCTCGAGGTCGGCCAGATCGCCCGCGGCATCGGCAGCGGCTTGGGCCTGGACCCGGACCTCTGCGACATGGCCGGGCTTACCCACGACATCGGCCACCCGCCCTACGGACATAACGGCGAGACCGCCCTTAACGAGGTCGCCCAGAATGGCTTCGAAGGCAACGCCCAAACCCTGCGCATCCTCACCCGCCTCGAGCCCAAAGTGGTCGCGACCGTGAACGGTCGCGAGGAAAGTTATGGACTTAACCTCACCCGCGCCGCCCTCGACGCTGCCTGCAAATATCCCAAGCTCAAGACCAACCCGGACGGCACAACGAACCGCAAGTACGGCTGCTACGACGAGGACGCCCACATCCTCGAGTGGGTCCGCCAAGGCCACACCGACGGCCTTCCGCCCATCGAAGCCCAAGTCATGGACTGGTCAGACGACATCGCCTACTCCGTCCATGACGTCGAAGACGGTATCATCTCCCGTCGCATTTCCCTGTCCGTCCTCTGGGACTTGGTGGAGCTTGCCACCCTCGCCGAAAAGGGCGCCCAGGCCTTCGGCGGGGATGCAGCAGAGCTTCTCGATGCCGCCGATTCCCTCCGCCGTCTCGACGTCATCAATGCCATCGGCGATTTCGACTACTCCCTGCGCGCCTACACCGATCTCAAGAAGATGACCTCCGAGCTCGTCGGCCGCTACGTCGGCGCCACCGTGGGTGCCACCCGTACCGCCAACGCAGACCTCCTCGCCGAGAACAAGCTGGGCCGCACCAACGGCCACCTCGTCGTCCCCGAACTCGCCCAAGCCGAGGTCAAGCTGCTCAAAACCATCGCGGTCCTCTATGTCATGGACGTCCCCGCGCACCTCGCGCGTCAGGACCGCCAACGCGAGCGCATCTACCGCGTCTATGACTACCTCGTCGCCGGCGCCCCCGGCTCCCTCGACGCCATGTTCGCCGGCTGGTGGCTCGCCGCCGACTCCGACGCCGAACGCGACCGCGTCATCATCGACCAAATCGCCTCCATGACCGAGTCACGCCTCGAGCGCCTGGCCAAGCGCAGCGCCGAGCTTTCCGGCTTCATGGACTAGCGAACCAACTTCACACCCTCAGCCTCTAACACCCGCACCAGATCCTGGTAGTCATGCAGCTCGAGCGCCATATCTGCGGCCACAATCACGTCAACGCGGAATTCGCGCACAAAGTCGGCAAGTGCGTCGAGGTTGCTGGGAGCAGGGGAGTCTCCCACAAAGTGCATCTTGCCCAGGGCGGCAAAGAATTCCTCGCGCGTGCGCAGCGGTTCGGTGATGAGAACTCGGTTCATGATGGTTACCCTTCCGCGTCGGGAATAGTGCAGAAGCTTTCGTAGTGGTCGTCGGTGTAGTACCAGACGTCGGGGTCGGTGTCGGAGCCGCCGCCGGTGACGATGCGGCGCGTGCCGCGATGGTTAAGCCCCGGCGTCTCGACGGTGTATTCGCGGTAGTAGTCCCGCGACTCCTTCGGCAGCACGCCTTCGTAGTTGCCAAACCGCACGTTGTCGTTGTCGGGGTACTCGTACGGCCCGCCGGCGAGGATATCGTCGACCGTCTCCGCCGCCTCAGCCGGCAGCGTGTCCAGAGCACACGAGCTTTCCGATGCCCCCTCAGCCTCCGCCGTCCCAGATGCTGAGGCAGGAGCAGACGTCGCCGACGACGAAGCCCCAGAATCGCCCTTCAAGTCGATGCCAAAATAGCCCGCTACGAGGACCAGCACCACGCCGCCGATGACGGCAGGCAGTGATTTCTTCGAGGGGGTAGAGTGCGCCATACCCCCATCATTGCAAACGGATAGCACCATGAAGAAATCGGTCGCTGATTTGCCAGTGCAGGTAATCTATTACCCATGGCGAAAGGCAGGATTCCGGACAGCGATATTCAAGCGATCCGTGAACGTGCACCCATTGAGGAAATCGTGGGGGAGTACGTACAACTAAAGCCTGCTGGCTACGACTCGATGAAGGGGCTGAGCCCATTCAAAGACGAGCGCACCCCGTCCTTCCACGTGCGCCCGCAGCGCGGCTACTATCACTGCTTCTCCACGGGCAAGGGCGGCGACGTCTTCAACTTCCTTATGGAGATGGAGCAGCTCACCTTCCCCGAGGCCGTCGAGGCCGTCGCCCAGAAGATCGGCTACCACATCACCTACCAGGGGGGTAGTGCCGCCGCCCGTGAGGAAAAGCCAGGCCTGCGTCAGCGCCTTATCCAGGCGAACAAGGCGGCGCACGATTTCTACCGCAAGCAGCTCGAAACCCCCGAGGCAGCACCTGGCCGAGATTTCCTCCTCAACCGCGGCTTCTCCCAAGAGATCATTTACGACTTCCAGTGCGGCTACGCTCCCGAGGGCTGGGACACGCTTACCAAGCACCTCATCCGCATGGGCTTCTCCTTCGAGGAACTGGAGAAGGCCGGCCTGTCCAAAATGGGCAAGCGCGGCCCCATCGACATGTTCCACCGTCGCCTCATCTGGCCCATCAAGGACCTCGCCGGCAACGTCATCGGCTTCGGCGCCCGCAAGCTCTTCGATGATGACCCGATGGGCAAGTACATGAACACCAGAGAGACGATGCTCTACAAGAAGACTAAGGTCCTCTTCGGCATTGATCTCGCCAAGAAGCACATCGCGGAGGGCCACCAGGCCGTCATCGTCGAGGGCTACACAGACGTTATGGCTATGTACGCCGCCGGCGTCAAGACCGCCGTCGCCTCCTGTGGCACCGCCTTCGGTGAGGACCACCTCCAGATCCTCCGCCGCCTCATGCTCGACGACTCCTACTTCAACGGCGAGCTCATCTACACCTTCGATGGCGACGAAGCCGGCCAGAAAGCCGCTATGCGCGCCTTCGAAGGCGACCAGAAGTTCACCGGCCAGTCCTTCGTCGCCGTCGCCCCCGAGGGCCTCGACCCCTGCGACTTACGCATCAAGCGTGGCGATGCCGCCGTCCGCGACCTCATCGCAGACCGCATCCCCATGTTCGAGTTCGTCGTGCAGACCATCATCACCGGCTACCGCATCGACACTGCCGAGGGCCGCCTCCAAGCCCTGCGCCGCGCCGTCCCCGTCGTCGCCGACATCCGGGACAAGCCCCTGCGCGACGAGTACGCACGCCGCCTTTCCGCGTGGGTTGGCTGGCCTGACCCCATGGAGGTCCTCCAGCAAGTCGAGCAGGCCCACCGTGCACCTAAGAAGGAGAAGCGCACCATTCGTCGCTTCGACGACTCCAAGCAGGCTCCTGCGGCGCAGGACGTCCCGGTGCTCCATCGCCCCAACCCGAAGGACACTCATCTCTGGCCGCAGCGTGAGGCGCTGAAAATCGCCCTCCAGTACCCGCAGAACGCCGGTGAGTACTTCGATGGCATCGATGCCGCCAGCTACACCAACCTGGCCTACCGCGCCGTGCGCGAGGCCATCTCCAAGGCCGGTGGCATTGCCACCGCGCTGACGATGCCCCCCGTCGAATGGGTCGCACGAGTCAGCGAGCAGATGCCCGACGTCACCGCCCAGAGCTTCATCTCGGAGCTCGCCGTCGAGGAAATCCTGCCCACCGACGTCGACATGAACGTCTACACCGACTCCGTGCTCTCCCGTCTCCAAGAGTCCCGCGTTGGCGACCAGATTGCTCTCATCAAGGCCCAGCTCGGCCGCATGCGCCCCTCCGATGACCAAGCGGCGTACAACTCCCTGTTCTCGGATCTGGTTGCGCTAGAACAAGCTCGCAGGGAGCTCAACGAGCGCGCGTTCCGCAGTGGGCAGAACTAAGAAATTAACCATTTTCGACGCGGCCAGTAATCCGCCGTCACTTTTTGCTACTTAACCCAAAAATTCGGAATGAGCACTGCCCTCAGGGCAGTGCTCATTCTGGCTACTAGTGTGCAATGCACACTAATATCAGCCTAAACCACTAATCTTGGTCGGGTTCGTACACGGTATCCGAATTGTCGAATTGACCCGAATTCCGCCGTCCGCGTGAGAGATCCTTGACCTCTTTCATTCTCGGTTCCGGATCGAGACGGTTGGCAATTGCCCGACGAGTGCCGTTAACAAGCGTCTTGGTGGCAGGGGAGTTCACCAGCTTTTCGTAACCATCCTTGATCTGGTGGTAGCGCTTTCGGCCCGCCTTAGTGCCGAATACGTAGCCTGCCGCGGCGCCAACAACAAACTGGATCATCTGTGGGGAGCTTCCTTAATGGTTTGAGTAGTAGGTATGCGGAACATAGCCTACCTACTTCTCGCTTTCGACGTCTCGTGCCCCTCCAATACGGCCTGGGAACTAGAAAGGCCTTTGGCTACTTAGCCCCGGTTAGGCATCAGAGCCAGAGGAAAACGAAGAAAGCCGCCCTTTCAGGCGGCTTCGTTGAGTGCTCCTCCAACTGGGCTCGAACCAGTGACCCTTCGATTAACAGTCGAATGCTCTGCCAACTGAGCTATGGAGGAATATCACGGGGAATCTCTTGCGTTCCCTTGCGACGTGAATAAACTATATCGGTGATGTCTGATTGAAACAAATCGCCTGGTAAGTAGGGATTTTCTCGACGATGGCAGCCAGGGGTCGATCAGGCAACAGGTCTCGTTCGTGGGTGCCTGTTGCCTGTGATCTGCACAGAATAATGGGTAGAAAACCGGTTCCATCAGCAAGGCCAGCATCCTTGTAAACCGGGGCCGCGGGGGAGGTCGGAGACCTTGATATTTGGGGCTGAAAGGCAAATTGATGCGTGAAGCGGGTCAGGTCCGTGTAGGTGGTGGATGAGTTCTTTCGAATCGTCGGTGATCTGTGAGCAGGGATCGGGTCCGGCACGGGCCTGGGCGTGGTTGGTCATTAGGCTGCAATCTCCTTGCCTGCCGGGGTGGTGGTGTCGGCGTCGATGACATTGGCTGTGATCAACGCCTTGGTTTGCTCTAGGCTTGTCAACGGCATGGAGCGTTTCTGCTGAATCCACACATCATGCTGCTCAGCAAGGACGGCCCCGACTAAGCGAATCACAGCATCACGGTGGGGCAAGATACCGACAACATCAGTGCGCCGGCAGATCTCGCGCTTGAGCCGTTCGGTGGGGTTATTCGACCAGACTTTGGTCCACACTGACTTCGGTGTGTGTAAACGCCAACACATCATCAAGTTGTTCTTCGAGCTAGTTTGCCACATGCGGAAATTTCGCCTGGCAGAATTCCACCACTTCCCGAGCCTGAGCCCACACCGCTTCAGCATCGGGTTGTTGGAAGATCGTGTGGAACGTCGCCGATAATGTCGGCCACTGGGTCTTTGGCACCATGGACGAGAGGTTCTTAGCGAAGTGAGTGCGGCACCGTTGCCAGGAGGCATTTGGCAGCACATCAGACACCGCTGCTTGAATTCCTACGTGAGCGTCACTTGTCACCAGGTAGACATCACCTAGACCGCGGGCTTTTAAGTCCCTGAGGAAGCCGGGCCACGAGCCGGTGGACTCAGCGGTAGCTATTTTGCATGCCTAATAGTTCTCGGTAGTCGTCATTGTTGACACCGGTTGCTAGGAGCACACTCGTTTGACCACGCGTCCGCCTTCCCGGACTTTCATCGTCAGCGCGTCGCACGAGAGGTAGTAGTACGGGCCGGTATCCAGTGGCCGGGTGTGGAAATCCTCCACTATCGAATCCAAGTCGTTGGCCATCTCACTAACTTGTGACTTCGATAGATTCATCGATGCCGAGGGTGGCGACCAGGTCGTTCATCCTGCGGGTAGACACATCGACGATGCCGACCCGTGTATCCAGTGGTCGGTGGCGGTAGTCGTTGCGGTGGTTGACGCGGTTGTCGCTGGTGGTGCCCCAGTCAGCGCCGCAGACAGTATCGGCTTGGGCAGAGAGAATTTGGTTGATGAAATCACCGAGCATTTCACGCATCAGATCGGGCGATGCTTGGGTGAGTAGCTCTTCGAGATACGCGGTCGGGTCGATAGACTCAGGGCCAGCGGCCATTATGGATGTAGGGCCTGACCCCTGGAAAGTAGACACGTCGG
>NZ_KV796461.1:0-55201 GCF_001809185.1 Corynebacterium sp. HMSC072G08 | reverse complement strand
TGCGAGCGTGACCACTTTATCCCGCGGAACAAAGGCGGCGACACGAATGTCGCGAACCTCGTGCCGTTATGCCGGTTCCATAACGGGCGCAAGGCCGATGGTGATTCGTATACCCGTGATGCCGAGGGCAATTACTGGTACGTCACGCCGTATGGCAAGCGCCTACTCTGCACCGTGGACTAACAGCCGAAAGGAAACCCCAGCCAAGGCTGGGGTCATTCGGCATGCCGTTTTATACAGCGCACTGCGTCGAAGTGTTCTTGTCGTAATTCGAGTACTGCTGCAGCGCGTACTGGAACGCCAGCGCGTACTGGTCGGCGCCTTCGATTTCGGGGTGGACGCCGTCGGCGCGCAGGAGCGACGTGTTGGACTGTGCGTGCGTGCACCAGTCCGCGATGTAGACGTTCTTGTGGTCCTTGGCCGCTTGGATGACCTCGGCGCGCGCACCGGGCATCCAGTCCCGGTCGCCGTAGGGGACGGAGAGAACGATGGTGCGGTCGGGGCCGATGGCATCGATAAGCTCATCGAGCTGTCCGGGGAACGCCGCGCCATTCGTGCCGAAGCCGAGGAAGACTGTATCGCGCAGCTGGCCCGTACTCTTCAGCTCCTGGACGATTGGAATCGCCGCGGTGTAGTGACGCGAGACCGCCGCGTCGATGTAGAGACCAGGGAAACGGGTGTTGAGCGCGGCGCTCGAGGCGAGCATGACCGAGTCGCCGATGGCGGTTATCTCTGGGCCGCGCGGCATGGGGCGGGTCTTCTTAGCAGTCGTCGTGGGAGCGGCGGCCTCGGGAGCTGGCGTGCTTCCCGAGTTATTGAGCTGTTGCAGCTCTTCGAGGTCGCGTTCGAGCTGCGTCTTATCGCTCGACGTCACGACGCCGTAGACCACGCCTGCCAGCGACGCAACGACGAGCAGCGGCACGAGCGGCCACGCGACCTTCGCGAAGCCGTACCGCAGCTCGGCAAGGCCCGGGCGGGAGGCCCAGTACGTCGTCCACGCCTTCTTGTATCCGCCGCGACGGAACGGGTTTTCAATGAACTGGTACGAGATTTCCGCCAGGAGGAAGGACAGCGGTAACGCCACAAGCCCCCACACCCAGGCGTGCTCGCGCTTTGAGTCGAAGAGCGCGATGAGGATCATGATGAGCGGCCAGTGCCACAGGTAGAGCGAGAACGAGCGTTGGCCCAGCCACCGCATGACGGTCGTGCTGAAGAGCCACGTGAGCGGACGCGCGTCGCGCACGACACCCCAGAGCATGAGCGCTCCCAGCACGCTCGTAAGCATCAGCCCGCCGCGGTAGGTGAATTCCAGATCGTCTGTCATGAAAATGAGCTGCGCGAGGTACGCGAGCAACGCCAGCGGCGCGAGGACCTGCGCCGCGATAGCGCCTGCGCGGCGCGACGATGGCCAGGAGTCCGCCGCTGGGTCCGAGTGCGTCGACGTAATGATGAGCGACAGCGCCGCACCGATGAGCAAGCCAAACGCGTGCGTATCCGTGCCGTAGTAGACACGCGTCGGGTCCTCGCCTGGGGTGTAGATAAACCACATGGCGACCGCGGACGCCGCGGCCAGCACGACCGACACGATAATCGGCACGCGCCGCGGATACCGCCGCACGACGATAAACAGCCCCGCGATAAGCAGCGGCCAGATGAGATAGAACTGCTCCTCCACGGCGAGCGACCAGTAGTGCGCGAAGACCTGAATCTCGTTGTCCGCAAAGTAAGACTGGGAGGTGGCAATCTGCGTCCAGTTATTGACGAAGAAGAGCGTGCCCAGGAACTGCTCGCGGATCCCCACGGCCAGGTCGCCGCCAATCGCCGCGACAATCGCCGTACAGATCACCAGCACCGTCACGGCTGCCGGCAAAATGCGCCGGAAACGCCGGACCCAGAAATCCTTGAGACTAATGCGCCCCGTGACGCGGAACTCGCGCACGAGCAGCGACGTAATAAGGAAGCCCGACAGGACGAAGAACATGTCCACGCCCAGGTAGCCGCCGGGCAGCACATCGCCAAAGAAGTGATAAATGACCACAGCGAGTACCGCCAGGCCGCGCAGGCCGTCAAGACCCGGCACCAGACGCAGCCGGGCGCGCGCATTCTTTCGCACCGCCGCGGACTCGACCGGCGTGGCAAGCGCCCGCTTGCCGATGCCCCCATCGCCCACCGCAGCCTCCGCCTCCGCCGCCCGGGCGGCGCTGCGTTGTGCCGCCGAGGGAATGACAACCGGCATCGCGCGCTTGCGAGCCATGGGTCCAGCAGTTGCGGTTGCAGCAGCGGCCGCCGCGGCCGCGAGTGCTCCTGCCGTCTCGGCAGCGGGCTTGTCAGCTACGGGTTGCGGTGCAAGCGTTTCAACTCGGGGCGCCGGGGAGGCGAGGATTCCCGACAAGCGGCGCAGCGCCCGACGCGCAGCCGGCGACGGCTCTGGTTCGTCATCCGTTGCGGGAGCGGGGCGCAGGCTGGCGGGGAGGCGGCGTGCGGCGACGCGGTTGGCGGGGGTTGCTTCGCGCTCGAGTGGGGGCGCCGGGCGTAGCGGACGGGGAGCCGCAGGCGCGGGAACCGGGGCCAGGGTAGCTGCGGGGACGGTGAGGAGCGTGGCGAGCCGGCGGTGCGCGCGGCGCGCGGTGGGCGAGAGTTCTGGTTCTTCGTGCGTTGCGGGAGCGGGGCGCAGGCTGGCGGGGAGGCGGCGTGCGGCGACGCGGTTGGCCGGTGTCGCCTCGCGCGGGGCAGGCGCGGCGTGACGCGGCGGGCGCGCGATGGGCTCGGGAACTGCGGGGCGGGAAACTGGGGCCGACTCCGGAGACTGGGGCGCGGGAAGCTCGTTGTCACGGCGGGTGCCGGTGACGCGATCAACAATCGACCGAAGGAAGCGTTTCACAAAATCTCCCGCATGAGAAGATGGTACAAGGACGTGCTATAGCTTAACCCCCACGGCGGGATGGGCGTTAGCCGCGGGCGGCGCGATACGCGGCCTGCGCGCGCACGGCGTCGAGGCCATCCGGCAGCGGCACGGCGAGGATCGCCGAGTGCGTCGCAACGGTGGCGTCGGGCAGGCGTAGCTGCGGGGCGTCGAGGAGGAACAGGCCCGTCGTCGTGGGGGAGAGCGCGACGGGAACGAGCGTCCACAGCTGAAGGATGGGCATGGCGGCTTGGGCAAGGCCGAGCTCGAAGGCGCGGGCAGCGGGCAGCTGCGGGCGCAGGAAGTCCGCGATGCCGTGGTCCGCGCCGAAGCGGCGCACATTGGCGGCGGCGCGGCGGGCCGGCGGGGCGAGTTCTTCGTCGGCCCAGGCCCACGTCCACGTGTCGTCCGTGATGGTCGCGAGGACCGGGGCGACGGCCTCGAAAGCATGGCCGCCGGCAGAGACGGTGGCGCGGCCCTCGAGCAGGCGCGGGGTCACTTGCGCGTGGGGGAAGCGGGCATCGACGAAGAACTGGTGCTCGGCAGCGAGGTAGTGGGCGTCTGCGCGCACATCGGCGTGGGTGAGCGAGGAACCCCAGCCGGTCAGCCGCGTGCCGTCGAAGCGCGGTGCGGGAATCTGTTGGCCGGTGGCTTGGGCGTAGGCCCCGAGGGCGCGCCGCTCGTCGGTCGCGGGAGTGGACTGTGCGAGCCCGGCGGCAATCGCCTCGGACAGCGGCACGCCGTTGCCGCGGAAGGCGACGGCGACGGCGGCGAGTGCGTCGTCCTGCTCGGCGATGAGCACCGGCGAGCCGCCCACGACGGTGCGCGCGGCGGCGAGAAGCTTCGGAGAATAAGGCTGGGTGCCGCTCAGCTCGGGCACAGTAAGCCCCGCGGTCATGGAGGTGGCCCACGTCCACTGGCCGTCGCGGAGGACGGCCAGGCGAGTGCCCTCGAGATCATGGACGCCGGTCTGGGCGTCGATGCGCAGCTGGACGGGGACATCGGGAAGCGGGGCGCCAGCGCCGTCACGGTCGGCCGCGAAGTTATACTCCGCCGAGCTTACGGGCCCGAGTGCCTGCGCGAACGCGAGGTCTTGGGCTGCGGAGACGAAGAGTCCGTCGGCAAGCACATCGGCGAGCGTGGCAGGCGCGGGCAGCGGCATGGCGTGGAATGCTCCTTACAGAGGGTTAGGCCAACGGGGCCGCGACGGCGTCCTCGTAGGCGGAGATAAGGGACATCGTAGACTCTCGCCACGAGTATTTTTCGGCCTCGGCGCGCGCGGCGGCGCCCATTTCTGCGCGCGCCGTGGGATCGGTGAGGAGGTCGGCGATGGCTGCGGCCCAGGCGGCATCGGGAAGCTCGGGCTCAATGAGGCGGCCGGTGACGCCTTCGGTGATGACGAAGGGAATGCCGCCGGCGCGGGTGCCCACGACGGGCACGCCCGAGGCGAAGGACTCGAGCGCGACAAGGCCGAGAGTCTCCGTCTGGGAGGGGAAGACGAAGACGTCGCCGGAGGCGAAGGCGGCGGCGAGGTCCTCACCGGAGAGGTAGCCGGTGAAGACGGTGCCGTCGTCGAAGTGTTGCTTGAGCTCCTCGAGGTAGGGGCCTGCGCCGACGATGGCGAGGCGCGCGCTGGGGACTTTCTCGCGGACGCTTTGTGCGATGGCGGGGAGACGGTCCAAGTCCTTTTCCTTGGAGACGCGGCCGACGTAGACGAAGAGCGGGTCCTCGGGGTGGCCGTCGCTAAGCCGGTCGCGCATCTCACGTGTGGCCTTGGAGGGGTGGTAGCCGTGGGTGTCGACGGCCTTGGGCCACAGCCGGACGTTGCGGATGCCCAGGTCGCGAGCCTTGGTCACCATGGGGCCGGAGGTGCACAGGTTTACCGCAGCCTGGTTGTGGAGGTACTTCAGCGCGGCGACGGTGAGCGGCTTGGTCCAGCCGATGCCGAGGGCCTCGACGTATTCGGGCACGTTGGTGTGGAAGCTCGCGACGAGCGGGACGGCGTCGAGCTTCGCGGCAAAGACGCCCAGCGCCGCGGTCCAGATGGGGTTGACGGCGTGGATGACGTCGGGGTCGAAGGCGCGGATTTCCTTGAAGAAGCGCGCGGACGGGAGACCGAACTTGATTTCCGGGTAGACGGGCAGTGCGAGCGACGGGATGCGGTGGACCGGGAACCCCGCGAAGGTCGCGGGCGGGGTGCCGGGTGCGAAGATGGCGACCTCGTGGCCCAAGGCTGCGAGCTGCTCGATGGTACGGGTCAGTCGCGTGACCACGCCGTCGATTTTGGGGAGGAAGACCTCCGTGACGATGGCTACTCTCATGAAAGTTCGGGCACACCTGCGCGCTGGTTCTTCGTCCACAGGGACTGCGCGGGGATCTTGTCACGGTCGACGCGATCGGCGTAGCGCTGGGCGACTTCCTCGACTTCGTGGAGCAGGCCCTCGGCGAGCGTGGTGGGCTTAAGCCCCAGGGAGAGGAACGTGTCGTTGGAGACGAAGAGCTCGTTTTCCGCTGATTCCTTGCGCGGGTTGGGCACGTAGGCCACGGCGGCGCCGGAAATCTGCGCGACGAGCTCGGCCAGGTCGCGGACGCGGTGCGTTTCCGTCATCTGGTTGATGATCTTCACGCGCTCCCCGCGCGCCGGCGGGTTCTCGAGCGCGAGCTCGATGCAGCGGACCATGTCACGGATGTGGATAAATGCGCGGGTCTGGCCGCCCGTGCCGTGGACGGTGAGCGGGTAGCCGATGCCGGCCTGGATGAGGAAGCGGTTGAGCACCGTGCCGTAGTCGCCGTCGTAGTCGAAGCGGTTGATAAGGCGCTCGTCCCGCGCCGTCTGCTCGGTCCACGTGCCCCAGATGATGCCCTGGTGGAGGTCGGTGACGCGCAGCTCGTCGTTCTTCGCGTAGTAAGCAAAAAGGTGCTGGTCGAGCACCTTCGTCATGTGGTAGACGGAGCCCGGGTTGGAAGGGTAGAGGATGGACTGCTCGATATTGCCGTGGTCATCCGTGTGGACCATGACGTCGAGGTAGCCTTCCGGAATCTTCATGCCCGCGGTGCCGTAGCCGTAGACGCCCATGGTGCCCAGGTGCACGACGTGGATATCGAGCCCGGACTCCACGATGGCCGCGAGCAAGTTGTGCGTCGCGTTGATGTTGTTATCCACCGTGTAGCGCTTCGTGCGTGAGTTCTTCATGGAGTACGGCGCGGCGCGTTGCTCGGCGAAGTGCACGACGGCATCGGGAGCCTCCGCGCGCAGGAAATCGAGCAGGGCGTCGTAGTCTTGCGCGACGTCGATATTGCGGAAGCCGATGGTCTTGCCGGTGACCTCGTACCAGGCGTCCAGGCGCTCCGCGATGGAGGCGATGAGGGTGAGCGATTCCGCGCCGAGTTCTTTATCGATGGCGCGGCGGGAGAGGTTGTCGATGATGGTGACGTCGTGTCCCCGGTCCGAGAGGTAGAGGGATGCGGGCCAGCCGCAGAATCCGTCGCCGCCCAGAATCGCGATCTTCACTGTGGTGTTCACTCCTCGTGCTCGTGCGCCCGCCGAGTTGCGGGGCCTTTGCACGACAATACCCCGGCCTTCCGCCCGCAATGGGGGGATCCGGGGTAAATACTTGGTGAACTAGGCGCGGAGCTTTCCGATGCCACGTACCACCCGCACGGCACGAGCGATCAGCGCCCGGCCCTGTTCAGGGGTGCGATCCGGGCCGAGCTCGTCGTAGATGTGCAAGGCATGGCCGATGCCTCCGGCGCCGGCCTGGAGGGCGACAAGGATATCGAACTCGTCCATACTGGGGAAGCGTTCCTGGAAGGCGGTGATGATGGGAGCCGCGGCGGCGCGGGCTGTCTCCTCGTCCGCGCCGAGGGCGCTGGGGCCTCGGTGCTGCATCTCCATGGCCTGACCGATGGCGAGCAGCGTGCTGAGCGAGTAGAGCTCAACGCCGTCGTCGGAGAGGGCATCGCCCAGCAAGCGCTCGAGGACGTCGAGCATGTCGAGGCCCGTGGGGAGCGCGCGGATATCCTCGGCGATGACGGCGAACGTGCCCGCGATGAAGTCGACGAGGGGCTCTTCCAGACTCGAGAAATAGTTGTGGAAGGTGCGGGGAGAAACGCCGGCGGCGTCCGCGACGGCGGCGACGGTAAGCGCGTCGAAGCCCTCGCGCAGCACGATATTAGCTGCCGACTCCGCGATGGCGGTGTGTGTCGCTTGCTTCTTCTTATCCCGCAGTCCGGTCACTAGTTCTTCACCTTCTCGCGCTGGCTGGCCTCGAGCGCCGCGCGGTCGCGGGAGAGGGCCTCGCCTTCGATATCCATGTTGGGAAGCAGCTTATCGAGCCACTTCGGGATCCACCAAGCCTTCTCGTCGAGGAGGAACATCGTGGCAGGGATGAGCATCATGCGGACGATGAAGGCGTCAATGAACACGCCCACGGCGAGCGCGAAGCCCATCGTCTTAATGAATGGCATGTCGATGAGCATGAACGCCGCGAAGACGGAGATCATGATGAGTGCTGCGGCCGTCACGGTGCGGGCGCCGTGCTTGAAACCGTTGGAGGTTGCGTTGCCCGCGGTCTTGCCGTGGACGAAGCCTTCGCGCATGCGGGTGACGAGGAAGACTTGGTAGTCCATGGCGAGGCCGAAGGTCAGGCCGATGAGCATGATGGGCAGGAAGGAAAGGATGGGCTGTGGGTCGTCGATGATGCCGAACATGCCCTTCTGGAAGATGGCGACGGTAATGCCGAAGGTCGCGGCCATGGACAGGCCGAAGCCGGCGGCCGCGATGAGCGGCACCCAGATGGAGCGGAAGACGAGCAGCAGGACGAAGAACGCGAGGACCAGGACGATCGCGATATACGGAACGAGAACGCTATTGAGCTTCTCCGAGATGTCGTTGAAGATAGGCGTGATGCCCGTGACGCCATAGGTGCCGCCGGTGTTCTCCTCGAACTCGCCCTTGTAGTCGCGCAGGTGCTCGAGCGTGGTCGTCGTGGCCTCGTCCGTGGCGCCCGTGGTGGGGGTGATCATGATGCGGGCGGCATCGTTCGCCTCGTTCATGCCTGCGATCTGGGCGTTGACGACGCCCTCGGTCGTAGCGAAGTCCTGCAGAAGCTCCTGGAGGGCCGGCATGCGGTCTTGCTCGGAGACGTTCGCGAGGTCGACGAAGGCGATCATCGGGGCGTTGCGGCCGGGGCCGAAGGCTTCTTCGGTCATCTCGTACGCGTTGCGCTGCGGTGAGCCGAGCTTGGCGGTGCCGTCGGTGGGCATCGCGAGCGTGAGGTTCGCAGCAGGGATGGCGAGGACGCCGAGCAGGACGACGCCCGCGACGAGGTGGAGGAACGGATGCGCGCGGATGCGGCGGACCCAGAGCAGCCCCATGGTCGGCTTCTCGTCCTCGGGATCCGGGACCTTGGGGCCGGGGACGCGGGCGGCGAAGATTTTTGTGCCAAGCAGGCCGAGCAGCGCCGGGATGAACGTGAGCGCGACGAGTACGGCGATGACGACGGTCACGGCGGCGGCAATGGCCATCGTGGACAGGAACGGGATGCCGATGATGGTGAGCGCGGCGAGTGCAATGACCACCGTCGTGCCGGCGAAAACGACGGAGGAGCCGGCGGTGCCGAGCGCCATGCCCATGGAGTGGGCGCGGGTGGCCTTGTCCATCTTCTTCAGTTCCGCGGCGAGTTCCTTGGGGCTCAAGTCGTTGAGGCCGGAGGAGGTGATGAGCTCGTTGCGGAAGCGCGCGACGATAAACAACGCGTAGTCGATGCCGACGGCGAGGCCGATCATGGACGCGAGCATGGGCGTCATGTCGGAGACGGAGTCGGTGAAGATCGTGGCGAGCTGGACGCCGAGGAGCCCCACGCCCACGCCGATGACGGCGGAGATGAGCGGCATGCCTGCGGCGACGAAGGAGCCGAAGGTGATGAGCAGGACGATGGCGGCGACGATGAGGCCGAGGATCTCGGACGTGCCGTTCATCTCGTCCGCGCCGCTAAAGGCGTTGCCGCCGTAGGCGACGGTGAGGTCGCCCTCGTCAGCGTGGGTGAGTACGTCGGTGACGGCGGACTTCTCTTCCGTGGGAATCTCGGTGATGGTGTCCGCGTCGAAGGTAATCGACAGCGTGCCGGTGCGCTTATCGGCGCTCAGCGGCGAAATGGCGGCGAGGTTCGCGTCGATCTGCTCCTGCGGCATGCCCTGGGCCGAGAGCTGCTCGGTCATCTGCTTCTGCATGCCGGCGGCCGCCATGACGGGGCTCACGAGAGCGTCGGTGTCGGTGAGCGCGCCGGTGTCCTTGAGATTCGCGATGAGCTGATCGACCTCGGCGGCGACGTCCGGGTCGGCGAGGGTCTTACCCTCCGGCGCCTCGATGATGACATTGGCGGTCGGCGCGTCCATGGACTCGCCGCTGTCGCCGAAGCGTTCGTTCATCTGCTCCATCGTCACGGTGGAGTCCATGTCCGGCATGGAGAAGGAGGGGTTGGGGGACTTCGCGAAGCCGGCCGCCAGGCCGCCCATCGCGATGAGGAGTACCAGCCAGAAGGCTAAAAAGGGCCACACCTTGCGGTACGACCACGAGCCAACGCGGTAGAGGAATTTCGACATGTAATTCTTTCTCTCGATAACAGTGCATGACCCGTGCGACGTCACGGCCGCGGGGATACGTGCATACCCTACGCAATTTTGCGGAGATGGTGCAAATTTAACGGTTAAAGTTGCGCGCCGGCGGTGGGCTAGACTGTCCCGCATGCTCCATGCCGTCCTTTATGCCCTCCTTGACTCCGTGAATGCGCTGCTCATCGGCATCCTCGTCGCGATTGGCATCATGCTGCCGCGCGGGATGTACCGCAAGATCGCCACGCTTGTGGTCGTGGGAGACTGGCTGGGCGTGCTTGCTGCGACGGCGCTCGTGTTCTTCATCTTTCTTGGCATCAAGGACCAGATCATCGCGGTCCTCGGCTCGCCCGTCGCAGGCATCGTGCTCATCGTCGTTGGCATACTCCTTGCGCTCGGCGCGTGGCGCTCGAAGGGCCAGTCGAGCCCGCTCGTGGAGAAACTTCTGGGCCCTCTGCGCACTCCGTCGTTGCTCACGGGGCTTGTCGGCTTCGCGATGGGCGTTATCCAATCGCTCACGTCCGTGCCGTTCTACTACGGCCTCATGCACTTGGCGGCGGGCGACCTCTCGGTGAATTCGCGGATCAGCGCGGGCCTGCTCTACGCCTGCTTAGCACTGAGCCTGCCCACGCTGTGCGGCCTGGGGCTCGCGATGGTGCGCCATTACCCGGACAGCCCAGCCGGGCGCATCTTCGCGGCTGCGCGCCGCAACTCGACCCAGGTCGCGCTGTACTCGGGCTACGCGGTCGCGGGCTTCCTCATCATCATGGGCGTGGTCTCGCTCTAGAACCAGACGTCCTCGAGTCGTAGGGACTCGGACTCGGGTGCTTGGCCGCGGGCGGTCTCGACGTAGCGCGCGGCGTGCGGGATAAACGCGGCGGATTCCTCGGGGCTCAGCTCGCGGCGGACCTTGGCGGGCACGCCAGCGGCGAGCGAGCGCGCCGGGATGTGCTGGCCCTCGAGGACCACGGCGCCACCGGCGATGAGCGAGCCGGTACCGATGCGCGAGCGCGAGAGCACGGTGGCCTGCATGCCCACGAGCGTGCCGGACTCGACGTGTGCGCCGTGGACCATCGCCATGTGGCCCACGGTCACGTCGTCTTCGAGGACGCAGTCTGCGTCGCGGTCGACGTGGAGTACGCAATTGTCCTGGATGTTCGTGCGCGCGCCGATACGGATGGCGCCCACGTCGGCGCGCAGGACCGTGCCGTAGAAGACGGAGGAATCGGGGCCGATTTCCACGTCGCCGATAATCGTGGCGTTCGGCGCGATAAACGCGCTGCGGTGGATGCGGGGACGGACGCCGTTGAAAGGAAGAATGAGCATGGTTTACTCCACGGAGATTGCGAGGGTTTCGGACAGTTCGTAGTCGCCCGGCTCGGCGCGCAGGGTCTCTAGGAGTGCGGCGCGCGTGTCCGGGTCGAGCGGGATGGCCCAGCCCTTCTTCGGGTCGCGGACGGGGACCTCGGGGCGCGGGGAGGGGGAGAAGAAGACGCGGGTGGGGGCATCGGCAAGCCAGGCAGGCTCGGCGGCGCGGGCGACCTCACGAAGCGCTGCGACGCCGGAAGGGTCGGTGACGACGATGAGCAAGGTTCCGGCGGTGTGGACCTCGAGGTGGCCGACCTCGACGACGGGCGCGCCAGCCTCGGGCGTGGCGAGGCGCGGGGCCTTGGGGCCGGTGAGCGAGCGGAGCGCGTCAAGTAATCCCATGTGAACATCGTAAGCAGCTGCGTACAGTAAAACAACGTGATTGATGCAAGAAATATCGCCCTGATTTTTGAAGGTGGCGGCATGCGTAACTCGTACACGGCGGCCTGCGTGGCCAAGCTCATCGAGGAAGACGTGCAGTTCGGCTGGGTGGGCGGCGTGTCCGCAGGAGCCTCGCACGCCGTGAACTATCTCTCGCACGATGCGTGGCGGGCGAAGGAATCTTTCGTGGACTTTGCCCATAACCCCAGCTTCGGCGGGGTGTCCTCGCTGCTGCGCGGCACGGGGTATTTCAATGCGGAGTATATTTATGAGCGCTCCTCGGATGAGGAACTGCCCTTCGACTTCGAAGCATTTCTGGCCAATCCGGCGGAGATGAATCTCGCGACGACGCGCGCGGATACAGGCGAGTCTGTCTACATTACGCGCGACGATATTTACGAGCAGTCGGATTTGAATATGTACGTGCGCGCGTCCTCGACGCTGCCGCTTATCATGCCGTTGCGTTTTATTGACGGCGTGCCGTATGTGGACGGCGCGCTGGGCGAGTCCGGCGGCATCTCCATCGACCAGGCGGAGAAGGCTGGCTACGAGAAGTTCCTTTTTGTGGGCACGCACCCGCGCGGCTACGTCCGACCGCAGGTTACACGCCGCCGCGCCGTGCGCCGCGTGCTGGGCCGGTACCCCGCGGTCGCGGAGGCGCTCATCCAACGTCCGGACCGGTATAACGCGTCGAAGGACCGGCTGCTGGAGCTGGAAAAGGAAGGCCGCGCGCAGCTGTTCTTCCCGGAGGATATGCAGGTCGCGTCGACGGAAAAGAACGTCGCCAAGCTGCGGGCGAACTTCGACGCGGGGCGCGCGCAGATGTACGCCGAGTGGCCCGCGTGGAAGGAATTCCTCACTTCCTAACCGAAAGGGTGGCGCAGGTCACGAAGGAACTGTACGATTTATTCTAACTTCGTACAGATTCTTCTTGGGAGGCCTTGTGACCCTGCAGGATACCGATATCGTCATCGTGGGCGCCGCGCGCACCCCCTTTGGCAAGCTGTTGGGCAGGCTTGCTGCACTGCCCGCCACCGACCTGGGCGCGCACGCCATCCGCGGCGCGCTTGAGCAGGCGCGCGTGGAGCCCGAGCTTGTCGATGCCGTCGTCTTCGGCCAGGTCCTCCAGGCCGGCGTTGGCCAGAATCCCACGAAGCAGGCCGCGCTCGCGGCCGGGATTTCGCCGCGGGCGCATACGACGACGGTGAATAAGATTTGCCTTTCCGGGCTCACGGCCGTCATCGACGCGGCGCGTCTGCTGCGCGCGGGCGAGGCCGAGGTCGTCGTCGCCGGCGGCATGGAATCCATGACGAATGCGCCGCACCTGCTGCCGCGCTCGCGCGCCGGCGTGAAATTCGGGGCGTTTGAGGCGCTCGACCACATGGAACACGACGGCTTGCGCGCCGCGGACCTGGGTATTTCCATGGGCTCGCTGTCCGAGAAATACGCGGACCGCTATCCCGTCACCCGCGAAGAACAGGACCATTGCGCGGCGCTGAGCCACCAACGCGCGCTCGCCGCGACGCAGGACGACACGCTCGCCCGCGAAATCGTGCCGCTTACCATCGAGACCCGCAAGGGCTCGGTGACCATCGAGTCCGACGAGGGCATCCGCGAGGGCGTCACGGACGAGTCGTTGGCCAAGCTCCGCCCGGCCTTTGAGAAGGGCGGCTCGATTACGGCGGGCAATTCCTCGCCCATTACGGACGGCGCGGCGGCGGTTGTGCTCACCACGGCCGCGCATGCCGCGGCGCAGGGCTGGGAGGTTCTCGCCGCGCTGCGTTCGGTGGGCCAGACCGCCGGCCCTGATTCCTCGCTGCAGCAACAGCCTGCCGATGCCCTCCTCCGCGCCCTTGAGCGCGAGGGCTGGGACGCAGGCTCCCTCGACCACGTGGAAATCAACGAGGCCTTTGCCGCCGTCGTCGTCCATTCCGCGCGCACCCTGGGCCTGGACCCGGACGCGGTCAACCCGCAGGGCGGAGCGATTGCGATGGGGCACCCCATCGGGGCATCGGGAGCGCGCTTGGTCGTGCATGCGGCGCACCAGCTGGCGGCGGGCGCGGGTTCGCGCGCGGGTGTTGCGCTCTGCGGTGGCGGGGGACAAGGCGAGGCCCTGCTGCTCGAAGCGAAATAGAAAGGAACTGTGAGATGTCTGTAGAAATCACCGAGGGCGAGGTTCTCGCTTCTGTGCGCGACGGCGTGGGCACGCTCACGCTTAACCGGCCTAAGGCGCTCAACGCGTTGACCTTGGACATGATTCGTGAGTTCACCCGCGTTCTGCGTGCGTGGGCGGACGATGACGCGGTGCGTCTCGTGCTCGTGCGGGGTGCTGGTGAGCGCGGCCTGTGCGCTGGCGGCGACGTCGCGGCGCTCTACCGCGACGCAGTCGCCGAGGGTGGACCAGGCGACTTCGGCGCCACGTTTTGGCGCGAGGAGTACGAGCTTAACCACTATATTTCGATCTACCCCAAGCCGTACGTGGCGCTGCAGACGGGCATCGTGCTGGGTGGCGGCATCGGGATCTCGGCGCACGGCAGCCACCGGATCGTCACGGATGACTCGCGCCTGGGCATGCCCGAGGTCGGCATCGGCTACTCGCCGGATGCCGGTGGCTCCTACGTCCTCGCGCGTGCGGCGGATCGGCTGGGCTTCCATCTGGGCTACACCGCGGCCCACGTCGGCGCGGCCGAGGCCATCGACACCGGCTTCGCAGACTACTACGTGCCGCAGGACCAGATTGAGTCGCTCGTGGCACGGCTGCACGAGACCGCGGACCCGGCCGTCATCGCGGAGTTCGCGCAGGACGCCGGTCCGGGCTTCGGCGAGGACCGTGCCGAGATGGTCGAGGCCTACGCCGCGCCCACGGCCGAGGCGACGCTCGAGCGACTCGACGCGCTGGCCGCCGAGCACGGCGAGGAGCACTGGGCTGCGAAGGCCGCCAAGCGCATTCGCCGCAACTCGCCGCTGGGCATCCGCGTGACCGAGGAAGGCCTGGAGCGCGCGGCGCAGCACAGCCTCGCGGACGTGCTCACGCAGGAATTCTGGATGTCGCTCAATATGCAGCGCCACCCCGAGTTTGCCGAGGGCATCCGCGCCCAAATCATCGACAAGGACCGCAGCCCGCACTGGAAGTACGCCACGATCGCGGACGTGCCGGGCGACGTGGGCGCCATCTTCGCCCCCATCGACGGCATTGCGCCGCCGGATTTCACCAAGAACGTTTAACGCACGACTGAAGGAGACACCATGGCCATCCTCACCGAGACCCGCGACCGCGTCGCGCTCATTACACTCAACCGTCCCGAGGCGCTCAACGCGCTCAACAAGGCCACGATGGAGGAGGTGACCTCCGCCGTCGCTCAGTTCGACGCGGACGAGAACATCGGGGCTATCGTCATCACTGGCTCCGAGAAGGCCTTCGCCGCCGGCGCCGACATCAAGGAGATGGCGCCGCGCGGCGCGACCGAGATGTACTCGACCAACTGGTTCGCGGACTGGGATATCCTCACCCGCGCGCGCACGCCGATCATCGCGGCCGTCAACGGCTACGCGCTCGGCGGCGGCTGCGAGCTGGCCATGATGTGCGACTTCATTATCGCTGGCGACCGCGCCAAGTTCGGCCAGCCCGAGGTCAACCTCGGCGTCACCCCGGGCATGGGCGGCTCCCAGCGCCTCACGCGCGCCGTGGGCAAGGCCAAGTCCATGGAGATGTGCCTCACCGGCCGCATGATGGACGCCGAGGAAGCCGAGCGCTCCGGGCTCGTCGCCCGCGTCGTCCCCGCCGGCGAGCTCCTCGACGAGGCGCTGAAGACCGCCGCGACCATCGCGGCCAAATCGCTTATCGCGACGACCATGATTAAGGAGCAGGTCAACGCCGCCTACGAGACGACCCTCGCACAGGGCCTCCTCTTCGAGCGCCGCACCTTCCACTCCATCTTCTCCTCCAACGACCAGAAGGAAGGCATGGCCGCCTTCGCCGAGAAGCGCGACGCCAACTTCACGCACTCCTAAAATTCAGTTTTCGCTTGCGCACCCACATTTGGAGGGCTCTACAGCTGTTGCTTCCGCGCGCACTGTGGGGCCCTCTTGTGCTCATTTTCGTTTAGTGTCGCTGATAGTGGTGCTCTACGTGCCGCTTCTCGTGGATGCATAAATATGGTTTCCTTATGGAAATTGATATTCATATGGGAGGATGAACGGGCTTAACAATCACTTCATTCTTTGTCTGCTGTTTGAGCCAACGAGCTTGTGACTGCCTGCGGTGGAGGTCGCTTGTAGCGTGACGAGCCGGCAAGGAGACAACGCCGGAAGGGGACAACCACACCACCATGTTGAACGTCAGCGATCCGAATTTGAAACACGATGCCGGTAGCGACCTCGACCCCAGTCCTCAGCTGGTTCATGTGGTGTGGTCACTTGCAGCGTTGGTGGCGCTGTTGAGCGGGGCAGCAGTCGGAGCGCTGGGATTGGGTTTCATTGCAAAGAAAATAGGAGCTCCTGTTCCGGATTTCGCGACGGTAGGCGGCGTCCTTCTGGGAACCGTCGCTGGAGCAGCTGTGCTGTACTTCGGGCTTATGCGCTCGTGCGGTTGGGGACTGAGAGAACTCGGTTTTGTCCGCCCTGCGCATTCTTTGTGGCACCTTCTGTGGTGGACGCCGGTCACGATGTTATGCGGCGGTGTGGGAGCAATGCTCATTGGAACGGCAGCGGGATTAGCCCCACAGGACGGGAGCGCAGACCGCGATGGATTTCATCTGGGCGTTGCCGCTGGGCTGCTCATGATTCTCTGCGGCGCAGTCGTGATACCTGCGATTGAGGAAATCGTCTTTCGACGAATGCTGTTCGACGGTCTCAGAACCAAGCTATCGACGCCCCTGGCCGCGATCCTCGTGACGGTTGCCTTTGCATTGGTCCACGCGCAGCCCGCGGTCATGCTGTATATCGCATTCCTTGGTACGTCTTTGGTCCTGGCGCGATTGTGGTTCCAGAGCCTGTGGGGATCGTTCCTCGTTCATGCAGCGAATAATGCGCTGCTTAGTGCAATGATTCTTGCGTCGCTCTAAGCATTCAACGCGCTTCCACATTCGGCGTGGCTGCTGCTTGGTGCTCGGAGCGCCGAGGTTATTCGACGTCGTCGCCGGCGGCGCGGCGGAAGATCGCGGCGGCATCGACAAGCTTGGCGGCGGCGTCCTGGTCGAGGCTGACGCAGTAGTCGCTGAGGACGGGGCCGGCGGCGCTGGCGAGCGCGATGCCCTGGTCTGTGATGGTGAGCAACGTCGATCGCTTGTCCTTCTCGTCCGTCACGCGGGCGACGAGGCCTTGGCCTTCGAGACGGCGGACGGTGTGGGTGAGCGAAGCCGGCGGCATGTGGAGCCGGGCGCTGATTTTCGACATGGGCAGCGCGCCGGAGCGTGACCACATGAGGAGCGTGAGGAGCTCAAAGTGAGCAAAGCTCACGCCGAACGGCGCGAGCGCGTCCTCCGCACCCGCGCGCAGGAGGTGCGCGGCGCGGGCGGCGGAGGAAATCGCGGTGAGGCCTAAGGCGGCATCGGAAGCATAGTGCTTCTCCCATTGCCGACGGCCCTCCGCGATGCTGTCCATGATTTAGCCCTTCAGGTTCGGGAAGTCCGAATCCGCGAACTCGGTCTGTGCCTTGGTCTCGCCGCCGTCGGCGGAGTGGATTTCGGTCTCGCGCTTACGTAGATCCACGCGGCGAATCTTACCGGAGATGGTTTTGGGCAGCTCGTAGAACTCCAGGCGACGGATGCGCTTGTAGGGGGCGAGGCCGTCGCGGCAGTGCTTGAGGATGGCCTCGGCGGTCTCGGCCGTGGGCTCGTAGCCCGGGGCGAGTGCGACGTAAGCCTTGGGGACCGCGAGACGGATAGGATCCGGGGAGGGCACGACGGCGACCTCAGCCACGGCGGCGTGCTCGATGACAACGGACTCGAGCTCGAACGGGGAGAGGCGGTAGTCCGAGGCCTTGAAGACGTCGTCGGCACGGCCGATGTAGAAGATGTAGCCGTCCTCATCGCGCTCGGCCGTGTCACCGGTGTGGTAGTAACCGTCGCGGAAGACTTCCTCGTTCTTCTCCGGGAAGTTGAAGTAGCCCGGCGTCAGCCCAACAGGGCGCGGGTCGAGCTTGAGACAGATCTCGCCGGTGTCGCCACTCTCGTCCGTGGCAGGGTCGATGAGGACGACCTCGAAGCCCGGTAGCGGACGACCCATGGAACCGGCCTTGACCTTCTGGCCCGGGGTGTTGGCGATCTGGAGGGTGGTTTCCGTCTGGCCGAAGCCGTCGCGCACGGAGGTCTTCCAGGCATTCTCGATGGCGTTGATGAGCTCCGGGTTGAGCGGCTCACCGGCGGCGACGAGCTTCTTTGGCGGGGTCTTCATGCGGTTCAGATCGGCGAGGACGAGCATGCGCCACACGGTCGGCGGGGCGCAGAAGCTGGTTACGCCTTCTTCTTCCATCTTGTCCATGAGGGCTGCGGCGTCAAAGCGCGTGTAGTTGTAGAGGAAGACCGTCGCGCCCGCGATCCACGGCGCAAAGAAATTGGACCATGCGTGCTTGGCCCAGCCGGGTGCCGCGACGTTGAGGTGTACGTCGCCCGGCTCGAGGCCGATCCAATACATGGTGGTGAGGTGGCCGACGGGGTACGAGGTGTGGGTGTGCTCCACGAGCTTGGCCTTGGACGTCGTGCCAGACGTGAAGTAGAGCAGGAGCGTCTCGTCCGCCGGGGTCTCCTGGGTGGGCGTGTAGGTCTCGGAAGCGGAGTAGCTATCGGAATAGCGCAGCGTCGGGTGGCTGGACTGTGCGTCCGGGGCGTCGCCGACCTGGATCATGGTGAACTCACCCGTGACGTCCTGGAACTTGGCGGCGTCCTCGCCGTTGGCGATGACCCATGAGATATCGGCGCGATCGGTACGGTCCTGGAGGTCAACCGTACCGAGCATCGCCGTGGCGGGGTTGAGGACGAAGCCGGCCTTGATGCAGGCAAGCATGGATTCCCACAGCTCGACCTGGTTGTTGAGCATGAGCATGACGCGGTCACCGCGCTTGACGCCCTGCTCCGTGAGCCAATTAGCGAGCTGGCTCGAGCGGGCGGAAAGCTCGGCGAAGGTGCGGCGGGTGGACGTACCGTCCTGCTCGCAGATGACGAGGGCCTCGCGGTCCTTCGACTCGGCCTCGGTGCCCAGGTGATCAAACCAATCGAGGGCGAAGTTGAAGTGCTCGAAGCGCGGCCATTCGAAGTTCGCGCGAGCGGCTTCGTAATCGGTCTGTACGGAAACAAGCTGGTCGCGGGCGGCGCGGAACTGCTCGGTAACGCTGGGGCTGGAAACAGTAGTCATGATGCTCCTCGAGAAGTGTCGGGGGTCCTAGTGGAAAATAATTGTGACCTGCGTCCCAACTCACCATAGTTCGAATTCGAAGTAATGGCTAGGCAATTGTCAAAGTATTTTTTGTTTCCGCAGTACAGCTAATAAAAATAGTCGCGCTAACGCTCGAGAATCCCGTGGAGGACGAGTTGTCCCAACGCGTGATAGGCCGCGGCGGGAGCGAGTGCTTCCGTGTAGGCGCCCTGCTGGATATCGGCCATGGTGCGCTGGATGACCAGCGAGGTAAACGTCACGGATTCAGCGCGGAATTCGCCTGCTGCGACGCCGCGCTCGAGGAGCGTGCGGATGGTCTGCGTCGCGCCGGAGGTGTTGAGTGCGTAGACCTCCTGGGCGACGGGTTCGGTGGCAAGATCGCGCATGAAGGCAGTGCTCGCGGGGGCGAGTGCGCTGGTCATTGCCGTGAAATAGTCCTCCAACGCGCGGGCGGCGCTCGTCATGCGGTTCGCCTCGGGGTCTGTGCGGCGGGTGATTTCTTTGAAGAAGCTCACGAGCACGCGGCGGATGATGGCGTCGCGGGTTTTGCCCAGGGCGTAGATAGTGGACTTGGAGCAGTGGTAGCGCTTGGTGGCGTCGTCGATGGTGAAGGACTCGAAACCCTCGGCCAGGAAGTCTGTGAGGAGCGCGGTAAAAAGCTCGCGTTGGCGCGCGGTGAGCGGGCGTGTGGCGTTCTCGGGCATGGGCTAGGTCCTGTCTGTGTTTCGCGGTTTACCTGCGTTAACTCTAGGTTGGGGAACGCGTGGGGGAAAATTTCCACCCAGAAGACGTGACGTGGGCCACGCCGTACTGTACGATTTTAAACATAATCGTACTATCCCTTCGGACCTAGGGAGCACTTCATGCCACCGATTCTTGATTCTTCCCACCCACTCGGCGCGCACCTCGCCGGCATCAAGTACCCGCACGCGGACATCCTGGGCGTCGCGGATCGACTGCCCGAAGACGAGCAGGCCAAGCTCGCCACCATCCACGAGTTCCTTCAGACCGAGATTCGCCCCGTGGTGGGCGAGTTCTGGGACCGAGAAGAGCTGCCTTTCGACCTGCTGCCCAAGATGGCCGCGCACGGCCTCGGCGAGATCGAGCTCTCGGGCACCTCGCGTCTCTACCGCGGTCTCGTCTACGCCGAGGTAACGCGCGCGGACGTGTCGCTCTCGGCGCTCGTGGGCATTCACAACGAGCTCGTGGTCGGGCTCATCGATAAGCTGGGCTCGGACGCACAGAAGAAGGAATGGCTGCCGGGTCTGCGCCAGTTTGAGAAAGTGGGCTGCTTCGCGCTTACGGAGCCGGACCACGGCTCCGATATCGCCGGCGGTCTGGCCACCACCGCAGAAAAGACCGCGGAGGGCTGGGTCATCAACGGCGCCAAGCGCTGGATCGGCGCGGGTACATTCGCGGACTTCTCCATCTGCTTCGCCCGCGACATCGCGGACAACGACATCAAGGCGTTCATCGTCGAGCACAACCGCGAGGGCGTGACGACGCAGAAGATTGCCCGCAAGATGGGCCTGCGCATCATGCAAAACGCGGACATCAACTACGACAATGTCGTTATCCCGCACGAGAACCTCATCCCGGGCGCGGAGACTTTTGCCAACGTCAACGACTTCCTGTGCTACTCCCGCGCCTGGGTGGGCTGGCAGGGTGCCGGTATCCAGCTGGGCATCTTCGACAAGGCCCGCGAGTACGCCGTCAAGCGCGAGCAGTTCGGCCGCCCCATCGCGAAGTTCCAGCTTGTCCAGGAGCAGCTCGCGCGCATTCTCGGCAATGCAACGGCCTCGCTCGCCATGATGGCGCAGGTCGCCGAGGTCCAGGAAAAGGGCCTACTCGAGATGCCTTTCGCGGCACTTGCCAAGGCCACGACCACGCGCCTGGCGCGCGAATCCGCCGCGGCCGGTCGCAATATCGGCGGCGGCAACGGCATCCTCACCGAGTATGACCTGTCCAAGCTCATGTCGGACGCGGAGATCCTCTTTACCTACGAGGGCACCTACGATATCAACTCGCTCATCGTCGGCCGCGCCGTCACCGGTGTGTCGGCATTCGTCTAAGGAGAAACTATGCAGCTCGAGAACATTTCTGCCATCGTCACCGGCGGTGCGTCCGGCCTCGGCGCCGCGACGGCTCAGGCGTTTATTCAGCGCGGCGTGCGCGTCACGGCCTTTGATCTTCGTGCCCCGGAGTATGACGGCGTGGAGTTCGCCGAGGTCGACGTCACCGACGCTGCCGCCGTCCGCGAGGCCGTTCAGGCCGCCCAGCATGCCGATGCCCCCTTGCGTCTCGCCATCAACTGCGCCGGCATCTGCCCCTCGGCGCGCATCTTCGGTCGCAAGGGGCCGCACGACCCAGACCTCTTTGCGAAGACTATCAATATCAACTTGATGGGTACGTTCCACGTCATGACTGCGGCGGCCGAGGCCATGGCCGCGACTGAGCCAGTCGACGAGGACGGCCAGCGCGGCGTCATCATTAATACCGCCTCCGTCGCCGCGTTTGAGGGGCAGGTGGGGCAGGCCGCGTACGCTGCGTCCAAGGGTGCGGTCCATGCGCTCTCGATTACGGCTGCGCGCGACCTCGCGTCGCAGGGCATCCGCGTCAACGCGATTGCACCCGGCGTCGTGGCGACACCGATGATGGAGCAGATTACGCCCGAGTTCAAGCAGCAGCTCGAGGCCACCGTGCAGTTCCCCTCGCGACTGGCCAAGCCCGAGGAGTTCGCCCAGCTGGCCATCTCCATGGCGGAGAATAACTATCTCAACGGCGAGACCATCCGTTTGGACGGCGCGCTGCGCATGCCGCCGCGCTAGAGCGTCACGCAGGGAAACCCGGGGCAGGTGCTCCGGGTTTCTCTGCGTTTTCGCGCTCGCGCTCTTTCAGACCATGACTTCTCTTCGCCTGCAGTATTACGCAGAATCCATCCTGGGTTTCGAGGTCGCAGACCAGAATGCGCGTTCGCGTGCTGCGGCGGAAAGCTCGGTGCGCTACAGCATCCTCGCCGCAGAATGGCGGGGTACGACGGCCTAGCCGTAGGCGGGAAGCCCCCAGTAGGGGAAGACCGCGCGGGAGGTCTGCACGACGGCGGGCTCAGGGCGCGTGGCGAGGACCTGGCACGGGTCGAACTTTGTAAAGTCCGGGCGTGCGCTCCCGAAGTCGCCCAGAGTCGCCGAGCCGTGCCAGCCATGAGGCATGGGCGCGGCCGGGTCGAGGTCCACGCCAGCGACGGCGGCGGTGACGTGCGTCCAGGCGCGGGCGACGGAGTCGAGGTTGTATCCGCCGCCGCCGAGAGCGACCCACTTTCCGTTGGCGTACTGGTCAGCCCACGTCGCGACGGAGCGGTAGGCATGCGCCATGGCGTCGATGCTCACCTCGAGGTCGGCGAGCGGGTCGGCCGCGTGGGGATCGGCGCCATGCTGAGAGATGAGCAGCTGCGGGCGGAAGCGGCTGAGGAGTGCGGGGATAAGGGCGTGGACGGCGTGGAGCCAGGCGGCATCGGAAGGCGAGCGGGGTAAGGCGATATTGACGGCGGTGCCCTCGGCGCCGGGCCCGCCGATGTCGTGCGCGAAGCCGGTGTGGGGGAAGAGGTAGAGGCCGGACTCGTGGACGGAGATAGTGAGCACGCGGGGATCGTCCCAGAAGATGCGCTCGACGCCGTCGCCGTGGTGGGCGTCGAGGTCGAGGTAGGCGACGCGGGTGGCGCCCTGGTCGAGGAGCCACTGGATGGCGACGGCGGCGTCGTTGTACATGCAAAAGCCGGACATGGAATCCGCGAACGCGTGGTGAAGGCCGCCGGCGAGGTTGAGCGCGCGCGGGGCGCGGCCCTCCCACACGGCCTGGGTAGCCTGGAGCGAGGCGCCGGCGATCTTCGCGGCGACGGTGGACAGACCGTGGCTGATGGGATTGTCCTCCGTGCCGAGGCCAAAGCGGCGGGCAGGGACTTCGAGGCGCGTGGCGGTGATGTAGTCCGGGGAGTGGACGGCGGTGAGCTCGGCGGTCGTGGCGGCGGCGGGCTCGACGACCTCGAATTCCTCGGTGAGGTGGAAGTAGTCCGCGAGCTCGTGGGCCAGCCGCACGCGGTCCGGGCCCATGGGATGGTCAGGGCCGAGGGAGTAGCGGCGCATTTCCTCGGCGTTGAAGAGCAATGGCTTCACGGCGGTCTCCTAGCGCAGCGCCCGGGCGAGCGGGTCGCGTTGTTCGTCGAGGGGAGCCACGCGCAGGCGCGCGCCGACGACGGCTGTGCTGTCGAGGCCCGCGATGACGGGCGTGAGCTCGCAGTCGACAACTTGGACGAGCTCGTCTTTGAGAGCGGTCAGGCGCATGAGGACGTCTTCGACGCCATGGAGCTGCGGGGCCTTCGCGCCCTGGTAGCCGGCAAGGAGCGGGGCGGCGCGCAGCTCGCTGAGCATGGTGAGCGCGTCGGTGCGGCGCAGGGGCGGGACGCGCCACGACACGTCGCCAAGGAGATCTGTAGGCAGGCCCGCGATGCCGGCGGAGACCATGGGGCCGAGGACGGGATCCTCGATGGCGCGCAGGGTGAGCGAGGCGCCGGCGGGCACGGTGCGTTGGATGGCGGGGGCGAGGACGCCGGGATCCTCGCCGAGGTGGAGGTCGCGGGTGAGTTGGGTAAGCGTGTCCCAGGCGCGGGTGAGGGCCTCAGGGGTGCGGATGTGGCGCAGGACGGTGGGCAGCTCGGAGCGGCCGCGCACGATGGGGGAGGTGCACTTGAGAACGACGTCCCAGCCGTGGGATTCCGCGGCATGGAGGGCCTCGCCCAAGGTGGGCGCCGGCGTCCACGGCACGATGTCGATGCCGAAGGCGTCGAGGATAGCCATGCATTCCTCGTCCGTGGCCCAGCGGCCAGTGGGGGAGTCGCGGAGGATGTCGGCGATGATCGCGCGGGCGCTGTGGGCGTCACCGGGTTCTGCCAGTTGATCCTCGGGCGTGGGGCGGGCGAGCGTGCGGCGCTTTTCGTTGTGGAGGATGGTGGCGAGAGCCTCGAGCGCGTCCGCGTACGTGGCGAAGACGGGCAGCTGGCCTTGGGTTTCCTCGCCGGTGTGGTCCTCGGACGGGAGGTCGAAGCCCACGAAGGAGGCGATGAGCGGGGTGGCGTGCTCGAGGGCGGGCCCGGCAGCGAGCTCGGTGAGCTGCGCGCGGGCATCCTTGGTGATGAACTCGCCGATTTCCACGACGGCGGTGAGCACCGCATCGACAGCGGGGTCCGCGAGAGCCTGTGCCACGGCGTCGCGGATGCTGGCGACGGGCTCGCCCATGACGGTGGTGCCGCGGACGCGCAGGCCGAAGCGACCGGCGGCGCCTTCCATCTGGCGAGTGAGCCCCGCCGAATTGGAGATGACCGCGACGCGTGGGCCTTGGGGGACGGGCTGGCGGGCAAGCAGCTGCGCGATGTCGTACATGGCGTCGCGCCGGGTGACGACCATGGCGCCGGTCTGCTCGATGACCTCGTCGAGGGCCGCGATGGGCGCGGCGGGCTGGGTGACGGCGACGTCGTCTGGGGCTGCGGCATAGCGCGCCGAGTGGAGCGCACGCGACGGCAGGAAGACCACGACGTGCTTCTCTAGGGCGAGGCGACGCAGCACGCGGAAGAATTTGCGGGGGTTACCCACCGTGTCGAGGGAGAGCAGACAGACCTGCGTGCGCTCGTCGTCGCTCCAGAACTGAATGACGTCGTTGCCCGTGACATCCGCGAAGGAGCCGGCCGCGATGAAGGTGGATAGGCCGACTCCGCGGGCGAGCGCGTGGGAAAGCGTGAGCGTCGCGACGCCCGCGGACTGGGTAAAAAGACCGGTGCGGCCCGCCCGCGGCATCGGCGCGGGTGTCGTGTTGAGCCGCACGTCTGGATCCGTGTTGATAATGCCCAACGAGGCCGGGCCCAGGGCGCGCAGCCCATGGTCGCGGGCGGCGAGAACGACGGCGCGGGAGGCCTCTCCCGCGAGGCCTGGGTTTTGGCTGCGGGAGACGAGCACGACGCCGGCCGCATGGACCGCGGAGGCCGCGTCCATGAGCGGGCCCGGGTCGGTGCCGGTCGGGGCGACAACGAGGCCGCCGGGGATGGCGGCGTCGGGGGAGGGGGCATCGGAAAGCTGGGCGAGGGAGCTGGTGGGGCCGTGGAAGGTGGCGGGGGCGTCGCCGACGGTAGCTACGTGGGTGGGATTGAGGAGACGGCGGATGGAGCTGGACTCGGCGCGCAGCTCGCGGCGCTCCATGACCTCGCGGGAGGTGGCGTTGGGCTCAATCCGGAAGTCCACGCTGATGTAGCCGTCCGCGAGCTCCGGCTTGGCGGAGTAGCCCGCGCGGATGAAGACCTGCGCCATCTGGCGGTTTTGGGTGAGCATCTCCGCGAAGAAGCGCTCGACGCCGCCTTCGCGGCCGATTTCGGCGAGGTGCTCGAGCAGGATATTGCCCACGCCCTTGCCGTGGTGGGAGTCCTGAACGAGGAAGGACACGTCGCCCACGCGGGCGGGCAGGAGCGACTCGACAATCCCGTACCCAGCCACGGCCACGATGTCCCCGCGCTCCTCGACGACGAGGGTGACCTTGTTATAGCCGCGCGTGTCGAGCCAGCGGTCCAGGTCCTCGTTGGTGAGCTCGGGGTGGGTGCCGAAAAAGCGCAGATACTTGGAGTGATCGGAGACGCGACCAAAGAACTCCACGAGGCCCGCGCGGTCCGTATCCCGGACGGCGCGCAGCGTGGCGATGGTGCCGTCGTTCAGGATGACATCCGCGTCCCAGGCTGTATACCTGCTGTTTTCGGGCTTCATGCCGTCCCACTTTAGCCAGTGAATGGCGTTCACCCCAGGGGTTTGGGCGAAATCCCATGACACTGGGGTCACTCCAGGGGTAAACAGTGGTTCAGCTCTCGCAAAAGATAGTTTTGTGACGTGTGTCTCGTTAGGGTGAAAGGCAACGAAACCCCAATCTGGATGCAAAGGAGTCCGCTATGTACACCATTCACCACTACGTCAACGGTGAGGCCTGGGAGGGCACGACCGGCAACACGCAGCCGGTCCTCAACCCGTCTACCGGCCAGGAGCAGGCCGCAGTGGCGCTGGCGAACACGGCGGACGTCGACCACGTTGTCGCGGAGGCCGAGAAGGCCCAGCCGACGTGGGCGGCGATGAACCCGCAAAAGCGCGTCCGCGTCATCATGGAGTGGATTCGCCTCATCCACGCCAACATGGATGAGTTGGCCCGCACGCTCTCTCTGCAGCACGGTAAGACCTTCGAGGATGCCAAGGGCGACGTCCTGCGCGGTGTCGATGTCCTCGAGTTTGCGCTCGGCGCGCCGCACCAGCTCAAGGGCGAGTACTCCACCGAGGTCGGCACCGGCATTGACACCTACTCCCTGCGTCAGCCGCTCGGCGTCGTCGCGGGTATTACGCCGTTTAACTTCCCAGCCATGATCCCGCTGTGGAAGGCTGGCCCGGCGCTCGCCTCCGGCAACGCGTTTGTCCTCAAGCCCTCCGAGCGCGACCCGGAGGTTCCGGTCCGCCTCGCCGAGCTCTTCATCGAGGCCGGCGGTCCGGCAGGCGTCTTCAACGTCGTCCACGGCGGCAAGGAAGCCGTCGACGCGCTGCTCGACAACCCGACCATCAAGGCCGTCGGCTTCGTGGGCTCCACCCCGATTGCGAACTACATTTACGAGCGTTGCGCGGCCAACGGCAAGCGCGCCCAGTGCTTCGGCGGCGCGAAGAACCACGCCATCGTCCTGCCGGACGCGGACATCGAGGCCACCGCGGATGCCTTGGCTGGTGCCGCCTTCGGCGCGGCCGGCGAGCGCTGCATGGCGCTGTCTGTCGTCGTTCCCGTGGGCAAGGAGACCGCCGATAAGCTCCGCGAGGCGCTCATCCGCAAGATCCCGGACCTCAAGGTCGGACACTGCCTTGACCCGGAGGCGGACTACGGCCCGCTCGTCACCGCGGATGCCCGCGACCGCGTCAATCGCCTCATCGGCGAGGGCGTCGAGGCTGGCGCTGACCTCGTCGTCGACGGCCGCGACATCGACATGTCTGGCAAGGAATTCGAGGGTGAGTCCCTCGCGGGTGGCTTCTACTGCGGGCCCTCCTTCTTCGACAACGTCACCGCAGACATGTCCATCTACACCGAGGAAATCTTTGGCCCGGTCCTCTCCATGGTCCGCGCGGAGACCCTCGAGGAAGCCATCTCCTACCCGAACGACCACATGTACGGCAACGGCGTCGCCATCTTCACCCAGAACGGCGGCGCGGCGCGCGACTTCGTGAAGAACATCAACGTCGGCATGGTGGGCGTCAATGTCCCCATCCCGGTCCCCATCGCTTACCACACCTTCGGCGGCTGGAAGGCCTCCGGCTTCGGCGATCTCAACCAGCACGGCCCGGACGCCTTCCGCTTCTACACCAAGACCAAGACCGTCACCTCGCGCTGGCCGGATGACCAGAACGCTGGCCCGCAGTTCACCATGCCGGTCATGTAAGAAAGGACTGATTTCAATGAGCACCATCGCATTCATCGGCCTAGGCAACATGGGCGGCGGCATGGCCGCCAACCTGGTCAAGGCAGGTCACACGGTCCGCGGCTTCGACGTCGTGGAAGAGGCCTGCGAGCGCGCCGCGGACAACGGCGTGGAGATCATCGCTTCGGCTGAGGAGGCCGCCCAGGGCGCTGACATCGTCATCACCAGCCTGCCTAACGGCGGCCTGGTCAAGCAGGTCCTCGAGCCCATCATCGCGGCCGAGGATACCGCCCCGATCTTCGTCGATGTCTCCACCATCGCCGTTTCCGAAGCCCGCGAGCTTGCCGATGCCGTCTCCGCCGTCGGCTCTCGCTTCCTCGACGCCCCAGTCTCCGGCGGCATGGCGGGCGCCGCCAACGGCACCTTGGCCTTTATGGTCGGCGGCGAGAAGGAGGACTTCGACAAGGTCAAGCCGGTACTTGAGGCCATGGGCAAGTCCGTGACGCACTGCGGCCAGACCGGCAACGGTCAGGCTGTCAAGGCCTGCAACAACATGATTCTGGCCATCCAGCAGATTGCCCTGTCCGAAGCCCTTGTCCTGGGCGAGCGCCTCGGCCTCGACCACCAGGCCTTCTACGACGTGGTCTCCAACGCGACGGGTAACTCCTGGTCGCTCACCGTCAACGCGCCGGTGCCGGACATCGTGCCGGGCTCGCCGGGCGACAACGACTTCAAGCCGGGCTTCGCCGCAGCGCTCATGCTCAAGGATCTGAAGCTCGCCATGGCCGCGGCGGAGGAGACGAAGACCGGTACCGTCCTGGGCAAGATTGCCACCCAGCAGTACACCAAGCTCGTGGACGAGGGTCACGGCGGCCTCGACTTCGGCGCGATTATCAACGACGTGCGCGCGACGTAGTTCATGCTAGCCGGGGCGCGCAGCGTTCTGGCTAGTGCCCGTCCAGCATCTCCTGGAGGACGGGCGCGTAGTACTCGATGAGCGTGTCCGTCTGGAAGGCCTCGAATTCCGTATCCCCGAAGCGGCGCATGAAGCTCAAACCCATGAGCAGCGCCACCGCCGATTGCGCCCGCAACTCCGGCGAAGGACTCGGGTGCGGGGCCTCGTCCCGGATGCGCTGGGCGAGTACTTGCAGCAGGTCTGACTTGATGCGCTTGCCAATCGCGTTGAGGCTCTCCGGGGCACCCGCGGCCACGGAGATGGTCCGCGCCATCGAGTAGGGCGCATTGTGTGGGGCCGTGAGCGTTTCGATGACCGCGGTCCGCCCGAGCTCCCCAAACGGTCCGGCAAACAGCGCGGCCGAAGAAGCCGTGAAATCCACGGTGGCCTCGAAGAGGCTGTCCTTGTTACCAAAGTGCTTGACCACGAGCGCCACGGACACGCCCGCAGCCTCCGCGATGTCTTTGAGTGAGACCTGCGCGAACGTGTGCTCACTAAAGAGCACGCGCGAGCATTCCAAAATCCGCTCCCGCGCGCTCGGTTTTACCTCGTTCGGCTCCTGTGCCGGGCCTGTATCCATGTCGCTTATCGTAGCGCCCGCCCCGCGGGCGCACGATGCTTTTCTAGGAAGGTTCTTTCGATGGTCATCTCGCTCATAGGCGTGGTCCTCTCGCTCATATTCCTTGTCGTCTTCGCTTATCGTGGCCACTCCGTGGTCGTCGTCGGCCCCGCCGCCGCGCTCATTGCGGTGCTCTTTGCCCGCGAACCGGTCATGGGCACGTACACCCAGATCTTCATGCCGGCGCTCGCTGGGTTCATTGGGAAGTATTTCCCGCTCTTCCTCTTCGGCGCGATCTTTGGCTACCTCATGACCTCGACAGGCCTGGCGCGCTACCTCGCCCGCGGTATCACCGCGCTCTTCGGGCCGAAACGTGCGATGCTCTCCACTGTTATCGCCACCGCACTGCTTACCTACGGCGGCGTCTCCGCGTGGGTCGTGGCCTTTACCATCGTGCCGATTGCGACCGCGCTTTTTAAAGAAACCGGCATCCCCAAGCGGCTTATGCCCGGCGCCATCGCGCTGGGCACCATCACCTTCGCGCTCGCCGCGTTGCCGGGCTCCCCACAGATTCACAACGCCATTCCGACGAGCTACTTTGGCACGAATACGTACGCCGCGCCGGTGTTTGGCATCCTCTCGGCCCTCCTCATGCTGGTGGCCGGTATGGCCTGGCTCGAGTTCCGCATTAAGCAACTCCAGCGCGGCGGCGAGCGCTTCGAGCCCATCGACGCAAAGGGCAACGTCATCCCGACGCCCGAGGGCATCGGCGATACTGGCGACGAAGCCTCCGTCGACATCGGCGGCGAGTCCTTCGACACCAACTCCGGTGGTCACCTCACCACCCACGCGCCGCTGGGCATCAAGGAACCGTCCGTCAAGGTCCAAGGCATGCTGGGCCTGTTGCCCATTCTCGTGGTCATCGTGGTGAACTTCGCGATTGTCTACTTCTTCTCCAAGTCCTGGACCGCCGACTACCTCGCCGCAGAAAAATACGGCGAGACCTCTCTCAAGGCGCTGCTCGGTATCTGGTCGCCGACCATCGCCCTGGCGCTCGCCGTCGTGGTCATCATCGCGATGTTCCCCTCGCGCGTGAGCACCTCGCTCAAAGAACTTTCCGAAGGCGCGAAGAACGCCATCCTCCCGTGTTTTACTACCGCGTCTGAGGTCGGCTACGGTGCCGTCATCGCGGCGCTGGCCGTCTTCGCCGTTATCAAGAACAACATGCTCGGCATCGCGGATAACGCGCTCGTGGTCTCCACCGTGTCCACCGCGGTCATCTCCGGCATCACCGGCTCGTCCTCCGGAGGCTTGTCCATCACCATGGAAACCCTCGGCGAACAGCTCGCGCAGCTGGCCACGGAGCAAGGCATTAGCTTGGAGCTTATGCACCGCGTGACCGCCATGGCCTCCGTGAGCTTCGACTCGCTGCCGCACAACGGTGCGGTGCTCACCATGCTCATGGTCTGCGGCATGACTCACCGCCTGTCCTACAAGGACGTGGCCGTCGTGACCATCATCATCCCGCTCGCGACGTTGGCCATCATGCTGGGACTCAACGCCGTGATTCCTGGCTTGTCCTAAAATCTTCTGCGCCGCAGGTTAGTCCGCGACGAGCGGCTCCATCGTGAGGTCCGGGTGTTCCTTCTCCACGAAGGCGAGCTTCCACTTATCGCCGAACAGCGCGATGAGCTCGCCGTCGGTGCGGGTGAAGATTTCCACGCCGCGCTGGCGGCCGAGTTCCTCGGCGGAGGCAGCGTCGGTGCGGCGGGCGACGGAGTAGGGGATGGGTTCGGTGACGGTCTCGACGTTGTACTCGACTTCCATGCGGGCCTGCATGACCTCGAACTGCATGGGGCCGACGGCGGCCATGACGGGGGCGGCGTCGCCGCGGATGTCGTTGCGCAGGATCTGCACGACGCCCTCGGCGGCGAGCTGGTCCAAGCCCTTGCGGAACGCCTTGTAGTCGCCCAGCGACTTGGCACGCAGGATGCGGAACGCCTCGGGCGCGAACTGGGGCATGGGCTTGAATTGGACCTTGCGGCCGTTGTAGATGGTGTCGCCGGGAGCGAGTGAGCCGGCGTTGACGAGGCCCACGATATCGCCCGGGTAGGCGGTGTCGATGGTGTCGCGCGTGCGGCCGAAGACAGTGAGCGCATACTTCGTGGAGAAGCTGCGGCCTGATTGGGCGTGGGTGACCTGCATGCCGCGGTCGAACTCGCCGGAGACGACGCGCATGAACGCCAGGTTGTCGCGGTGCTTGCGGTCCATGCCGGCCTGCACCTTGAAGACGACGCCGGAGAAGTCATCGGTGACCTCGCGGACCTCGTCGATGGCGGTGGTGGATGCCTCGACGGCCTTGGGATCGGACTCGCGGGAGCGCGGGGCCGGGGCGATGGCGCAGAGGGTATCGAGAATCTGGTGGACGCCGAAGTTGAGCATCGCGGAGGCGAAGATGAGCGGCGAGGTGACGCACTGCTCAAACAACTCCTGGTCGTGGAGCGCGCCGTCCATGGCGAGCAGCTCGGCTTCCTCCACGGCGGTGTCCCAATCGGAGCCTTCGCGCGCGGCGGCATCGGCAGGCTGGAAGTGCTCCTCCGGAGCGATGGTGGAGCCGCCGGCGGTGCGGATGAAGTGGATGTACTCGTCCGCCTCGCCGTCCGAGTTGATGTGGGCCAGGCCCTTGAAATCACCCGCGATGCCCACCGGCCAGTAGAGCGGAGTGGGCTGGAGCTGGATCTCGTTGACGATTTCGTCGACCAGCTCGAGCGGCTCGCGGCCGACGCGGTCCCACTTGTTGATCACCGTGATGATGGGCAGGCCGCGGGCCTTACAGACGCGGAAGAGCTTGAGGGTCTGGGGCTCGAGGCCCTTGGCGGCATCGATAAGCATGACTGCGGCGTCGACGGCGGTGAGCACGCGGTAGGTATCTTCAGAGAAGTCCGCGTGGCCAGGGGTATCGACGAGGTTGATCATGAAGGGTTCCCCTTCATGGTCTTCAGGTGCGTATTCGAACTGAAGAGCCGAGGACGCGACGGAAATACCGCGGTCCTTCTCCATCTCCATCCAGTCAGAGACCGTGGCCTTGCGGTTGCCCTTGCCGTGGACCGCGCCGGCCTCGTTGATGACGTGCGCATGGAGGGCCAAGGCCTCCGTGAGCGTCGACTTACCGGCATCCGGGTGGGCGATGACGGCGAAGGTGCGGCGACGGGAGGCCTCATTGGCCACGGTGGAAGAACTCATGGCCTCTACCTTAGCGGGAGGGACTTACCATTCCACATTCAGCCGGCGGCCGAGATCGTCAAAGAGGCGGCGCGCCACGGAGAGCTTCTTCGCGATGGGACGTTGCAGGCCTGGACGCCGTTTGTCGTTGTAATACTCGCCCGGCTCGAAGTGCACGCCGGGCGTGCCGAGGAGGAAGAACGCCAAGTTATCGCCGCCGGAAGATGGCTTGCCAAAGAAGCGGTGAGCGAGCTTCGACGCGTAGATCTTTTGCACCGCGCCCGTGCCGGACTGCGCGAAGTTCGTGGCGAGCACGCCAGGGTGAAAGGCCACGGCGTTGAGTCCTTTACTCGCGAGATATCTCGCGAGCAGGATATCGCCCAGCTTCGCGTTGCCGTAGGCGCGCTCGCGGCTGAAGTTCTGGAAGGTATTGGGGTCCGCGGCATCGAAGTTGCTCATGAGCATGTTTGCTACCGATGCCGTCTGCACCACCGTCGCCGCTTCCTTTCCCAGCTCTGGGTCCGGGGTGAGTTGTTCGCGCAGGAGCGAGGTGAGCAGGAAGGGGGCGACGACGTTGACCTGCCACGTGCGCTCGAAGCCATCTGCGGTGCGGAAGGGGCCGTCAAAGACGCCGCCCGCGTTATTGGCGAGGGCATCGATGTGGCCCAAGTCTTGCAGTTCCTCGGCGAGACGGCGGACCTGGCCCAAGGACTCAAAGTCCGCGAGGTGGTAGCGCGCGCCGATTTCGCTCGCGACGGCCCGGGTCTTCTCCGGGTTGCGACCGACGATGACGAGGGTGTGCTTGTTGTTCATGCGCTGCAGCTTGCGGGCCGCGGCGGCGCCGATGCCGTCCGAGGCGCCGGTGATGACAATCGTCTTGGATGCAGTCTGGTCGCTCATGGTTGTCGAGATTACGCGTGCGAACTGCTGCGCGCCGGGCTTAGCGCGAATGGATGTCGTTCTGCGCGGCGTTCAGGCCGCGAGCAACGATGAGCCGGGCGCCGCGGGCGGCCGTGGCGATGGCGGTATCGAAGTCGTGGCCGTCGTCGACAGGCCCCAGCACCCAGTCGGGAATGGGCTGCGGCGCGGACTTGGCCGGGCGGCCGATGCCGATGCGCACGCGCAGGTAGTCGCGGGTGCCCAGGTGCTCCGTGAGCGACTTGAGTCCGTTGTGGCCATTCTCGTTGCCGCCGAGCTTGAGACGTAGCTTGTGCGCGGGCAAGTCGAGCTCGTCGTGGCAGACGATGACGCGGTCCGGCCCGACGCCGAGCGCTGTGGCGAGCGGGCCGATGCCCTCGCCCGAGAGGTTCATAAACGTCGTTGCGCGCGCCACGACGACGGGCGTGCCATTGATGTCGATCTGCGCGGCCTCGGCTTTGATGCCGCGCACGGGGGCGAGCACGTCCCCGGCGTCAGCGAGGAGATCGTCGATGGCCATGTAGCCCACGTTGTGGCGCGTCGCCGCGTAGCGTGCACCCGGGTTGCCGAGTCCCACGATGAGCCATTCGGCCTGCAAGGATGCCGGGTCGAGCGCGACCGGCCCCCGCGTGTCGGGTGCGCCAGCGCCGCCGAAGAGCGCGCGAATCTTCGAAATAAAACCAACCATGCGTTCCAGTCTCGCACGTAGGATGTCCGCATGAGTACTCGCGTGATCGATTCCTTCCCGTCGCCTGTCATCGTCGCCCCCATGGCCGGCGGCCCCACCACGCCCGCCCTGGTGCGTGCTGCCGATGCCGCCGGCTCATTCAGCGCCCTTGCGCTCGGCACGTCGCCTATGAACGTCGTCGCGCAGCAGCTCGACGCTATGGAGGGGGCGCGCTTTGGGCTCAACCTCTTCCACCCGCAGCCGCCGCTCACCAAGGACCTGTGGGCGGCCGCGCAGACCATCTCGGATGAAGAGGGCGTTGTGCTCGACCACGTGGATTACACGTTTGGATGGCATGAGAAGCTCGCCCTCGCACTGGCGCACGACAACCGTCCCGCCGTCATCTGGTCGATGTTCGGAACCTTCAGCGACGAGGAAATACAACGCATCCACGAAGCAGGAATCGAGGCGTGGACGACGGTGACGACGGCGGCCGATGCCCTCGTGGCCGCGCGCCGGGGCGTCGACGTGCTCTGCGTCCAGGGCGCCGACGCAGGCGGGCACCGCGGGACGTGGACCATCGAGGAAGAACCGGACTGGCGGCCGCTGCGTGAGCTCGTTGCGGACGTCCACGCGGCGCTCGAGGCCGAGGGTTTTGCCATTCCGCTCATCGCGGCCGGCGGCTTGCGCGACCACGCGGACGTTGAGGAGGCCCTGGGCTGGCCCGGCGTGGCCAAGGTGAGCTGCGGCTCGGCGTTCCTGCTCGCGGAGGAGGCGGGGACATCCGAAAGCAATCGCGAGCTCATAGCGAGCGGCGGGGAGACGGTCTCGACGCGCGCTCTGTCCGGACGCTACGCCCGTGGGCTCGCGACGGACTACACCCGCACGCACCCAGACATGGCGCCCATTTACCCGCATTTGAGCCCGCTGCTCAAGACGCGACGTGCGCAGAAGGACCCTGCGGTGGCCTATTGTCTCGTGGGCGTGGAGCCCGAGCGACTCGGCGGGGGTAGTGTGGCGGAGATACTTCAGCGTCTTTAGTAAATTGCGTGCCCGGTTCGGATATTATGTGTTGTTGCATTAACCCCTTTTGCGCACTCTATGTGACAACCCCATGAGTAAAGGATTGATTGAAGTGACCGGAAACGCCCAGGTTGGCCACGACGACTGGAACGAGCGCATCGAGCGCGCTCAGAAGATGATCCCGCTGCTGCACACGCTGCGCCGCTCCAACGTCGTGACGTCGATCTTCGGCTCGCTGCTCGAGGGTGTCACTGACATCGACATTGTCAAGGCACACCGCTACGCCCGCCGCGTCGCCGGCGAGGAACTCTCCACCGCGCAGACCCTCCCCATTCTCGAGGTTCTCGTCGACCTTAACCTGGCCTCCGTGTCTATCGATCTGGGCCAGCTCGCGCTCGACTTCGCCGATTCCGGCGAGACCGACCTGCGTGCCTTCGTCGAGTCCGCCCTCGCCGACGTCATTGGCAAGGACACCCAGAAGGAGCCGGTCGATGTCGTGCTCTACGGCTTCGGCCGCATCGGCCGCCTGCTTGCCCGCATCCTCATCGCTCGCGAGGCCGCCTACAACGGCGTGCGTCTGCGCGGCATCGTGGTCCGTAAGAAGGGCGACGGCGACATCATCAAGCGCGCCTCCCTCCTGCGCCGCGACTCCGTCCACGGCGCCTTCAACGGCACCATCTCCGTCGACGAGGAGAACGAGGTCATCTGGGCCAACGGCACGAAGATCCAGATGATCTACGCCAACGATCCGGCATCCATCGACTACACCGAGTACGGCATCGACAACGCCATCCTCGTCGACAACACGGGCGTGTGGCGCAACCGCGAGGGGCTCGAGCAGCACCTCAAGTCCAAGGGCATCGCTCGCGTCCTGCTCACCGCTCCGGGCAAGGGCGACCTGAAGAACATCGTCTACGGCATCAACCACGGCGACATCGAGGACACGGACAAGATCCTGTCTGCCGCATCCTGCACCACGAACGGCATCACTCCGGTGCTCAAGGTCATCAACGACCGCTACGGCGTCGTCCACGGCCACGTCGAGACCGCGCACTCGTTCACCAACGACCAGAACCTCATCGACAACTTCCACAAGGGCCCGCGCCGCGGCCGTGCCGCTGGCCTCAACATGGTGCTTACGGAGACCGGCGCTGCCAAGGCCGTCTCCAAGGCCGTGCCGGAGTTCGAGGGCAAGCTCACCGGTAATGCCATCCGCGTTCCTACCCCGGACGTGTCCATGGCTGTGCTCAACCTCGAGCTCGCCAAGGAGGTCGAGGCCGACGAGGTCAACGACTTCCTGCGCAACGTCTCCCTCCATTCGGACCTGCGCCAGCAGATTTCCTACATCGCCTCCCCGGAGGTCGTTTCCTCGGACTTCGTCGGCTCCACCCACGCGGGCATCGTCGACGGCCTGGCGACCATCGCCTCCGGCAAGCACCTCGTGCTCTACGTGTGGTACGACAACGAGTTCGGTTACTCGAACCAGGTCATCCGCATCGTCGAGGAACTCGCCGGCGCACGCCCCACGGTTCTCCCGACGCGCAAGTCCGCCGCTGAGCTCTAAGCGCTAGACGCACAAGGCCGCCCCGTCGAATTCGCTTCGCGGGGCGGCTCGTTGATCTTCGCGACGTCGAAAGTTGTTTATGCAGTGAAATAGCCATTTCGCCCGAATAAGAATCCGATTTGTCGAAAAATCGGAGCTAATTCGGGCGAAATGGCTATTTCAGTGGCGTGGGAGGCTAGTCCTTCTTCTTGCCTGACTTCTTAGCGGCCTTCTTAGCCTTTTTAGCCTTCTTCGCGGCGGCGACCTTGTCGCGCTCCAACTCGGAGGCGACGTCGGGGACGTAGGAGAAATCATCGCGCGGCGGACGCTCGTACTCTTCGCCGCTCTCGTCCGGGCGCTCCGGGATTTCCGGCACATCCTGCGGGACGTGCTGGTACGGAATCGTCTTCAGGATGTGGTTGATGACGTTGATACGCGAGCGCTTCTTGTCCTCGGACTCCACGGTGTACCACGGCGCGGTGGGCGTGTCCGTGTGGACGAACATCTCGTCCTTCGCGCGGGAGTAGTCCTCCCAGCGGGTAATGGACTGGAGATCCATGGGGGAGAGCTTCCAGCGGCGCAGCGGATCGTTGCGGCGGGATTTGAAGCGGGCGATCTGCTCTTCGTCGGAGACGGAGAACCAGTATTTGAGCAAGATGATGCCGTCTTCGACGAGCATGCGCTCAAGGACCGGCGCCTGGTGAAGGAAGCGCACGTGCTCCTGCGGGGTGCAGAAGCCCATGACGCGCTCCACACCGCCGCGGTTGTACCAGGAGCGGTCAAAGATGACGATCTCGCCGGCGGTGGGCAGCTTTTCGATGTAGCGCTGAAAGTACCATTGGCCGGACTCGCGATCGGTGGGCTTGGGCAGCGCCTCGATGCGGCACGTGCGGGGGTTCAGGTACTGGGTAATGCGCTTAATAGCGGAACCCTTGCCAGCGGCGTCGCGGCCTTCCATGATGATGACGACGCGGGCGCCGGTCTCGACGACCCACTGCTGCATCTCGACGAGCTCGGCCTGGAGACGCTTGAGTTCGGCCTCGTAGGCTTCCTTGTCGAGTTTGGCGGGCTTGGTGCGCTTTGTATTCTTGCTCATACTTAACAGCTTATTAGCGGAACTTTAGACATGCGAAAACGCCGCTAGCCCCAGAATGGTGGGGGCGAACCCAGTGATCTGGCCATTCGGGGCATGCGACGCACAGACGCAGAGTTCCGCTATGGGGTAGCGCGCGCCGAAGAGGAGGTTTGCGCTGCGTTTTCCTCGGCGGCTTCCGTAGCGACGGCGTCGGCTAAGGCGCGGGAGGAGGCGATGACGCCGAGGAGGGCGGCATCGGCAGCCTTGACGCGGGAGTAGTGGCGGCGGGAGATGAGGCAGCTGGAGAGGAACGACAGCACTGCGGTGCCGATGAAGAAGTACATCGGCGAGGTGATATCCCCGGTGAGGTTGATGAGGTAGGACGCGATGAACGGGGCGGAGCCACCGAAGATGGCGACGGGGAAGTTATAGGCCATGGAGATACCCGTGGCGCGGACTTGCGTGGGAATCATGTCCGTCATCACCGCGTACGGGGTCGAGGAGTAGAGGCCGAAGAGCACGCAGCAGGCCATGAATGGCAGGAAGAGCGACTGCGCTGTAGCGCCCGGGGCCGAGGAGAAGAACCACCAGACCGCCGGCACGGTGAGCGCGGAGGTGAGGATGAGGAACGGGCGGCGTCCCCACACGTCCGTGATGAGTCCGCCCAGTGGCATGAGGCATGCGGCCGTGGCGCCGCCGACGGTGATGAACCAGAAGCGCTCCGTGGCGGTGAAGCCCAGCGTGTTGACCAGGTACGTCGAGGAGAACGTGAGGACCATGTAGAACATGGAGGCCAGCAGGGAGATGGAGCCAGCCACGAGCAGCAGGTTGCCTTTCCACTTCCACAGGGCGCGCAAAGGGCGCTTTTCCTGGTGGCCGGACTCGGCGATGGCCTCGAACTGGGCGGAATCCTCGAGACGCGAGCGGATGTAGGCCGCGATGAGGCCGAGTGGGCCCGCGACGAGGAACGGAATGCGCCAGCCGTAGGCCTGCATCGCCTCGTCGCCGAGCATGGCCGCGAGGCCGTTGGCGACGATGGATCCGAGGAGCAGGCCGGAGACCGCAATCGTCATGAGCAGCGAGGTGGCCAGGCCACGGCGCTTGGCGCCGCCGTACTCCGCGACATAGGAGGTCACGGTACCGATCTCGCCGCCGGCGGATAGGCCCTGGACGCAGCGGGCGAGGATGAGCAGGGCCGGTGCCGCGAAACCGATGGCGGCGTAGGTGGGCATAAGCCCAATGCAGAAAGTGGAGCCGGACATGAGCACCATGACCAGTGCTATGGTGTTCTTGCGACCGATGCGGTCGCCGAGCGGGCCAAAGATGAATCCACCGAGCGGACGCATAAAGAACGACAATGCGAAGGTCGCGAAAGAGGACAGCAGTGCGATGGCAGGCGTGGCGGCGGAGAAGAAGGCTTGGCCGACGTAGATGGCTACAAAGCCGTAGACGCCGTAGTCGTACCACTCGATGAGATGGCCAGCGATGGCACCTAAAAACGCTTTGCGCTTCTGGCGCGGGGTGCGGGTGGGTTCCATGACGTCAGCGGCCTTGGCGAGGCTCGCGGAAAGGGAAGTGGGCATGAGTGTCTCCAAGAGGATCAGGCGTGCAGGGCACGTCGCGGCTGGGGCGACGCGATGCCCACTACTATCTCCCGTGATATACATCATATTCAATGGGGTTCTGTCTAATAGTTCACGTGCGCGTTTGGAGTTTCCTACAATCGAGATGCATGAGTCCGGATAACTCCATTCCCTACGCGACGCTGGCGACCGTCGTGGCGCAGCTGCGCCGTGAGCACGAGGACCTCACGGTGCACGCCGTGGGCGATATCCACGAGGAGCTGCCGGACTACGCGGACGTCCCGCGCCGCGAGCTTGTGGCCTCCGTGGGCGGGATTATCGATGTGGTCCTCGACGTCGTTGCGAGCGGTTCTGCAGCGCAGCTTCCGGCCGTGCCCAGTGTCGCGCTGCGCCGCCTAGGTCAGGGCGTGCAGGTCGATTCGTTGTTGCGTGCTTACCGTCTGGCGCTCACCTCGACGCAGCGGCGGTTTAGCGACATCGCGCGGACGCGTGGGCTTCCGGTCGAGGACTGTCTTACCGCCATGGACGCGATGTGGGAGGTGGGTGAGTGGTTCATGCAGCAGGCCGTGCGTGAATATCGGGCGGCGAGCGTGGGTGAGTCCGTGCGCCGCCGCGTGGCTAAGGCGGAGTTGCTGCGCCTTATCGCCGCGCCGCAGCATTCGGGCTTGGAGATTGCCGCCCGCGCGCGGCGGCTCGGCCTGCCGGATATCGCGTACCGCGTAGCTCTCGGCATGGCCGCGGACCCGGACGAGTGGGTCGCCTACGTGGAGAAGTGGGGCTCGACGCCCGCCGCGATGGCGGTCGCGGCCGAGGTCGGCGATGTCATCGCCGCGCTTATTCCCGCCACGGCCCAGCTTGCCGATGCCCCCGTTCTCCTCGCCGCAGGCCCCTCCACTTCGCTGGCCGAAGCCGGGGAGTCCTGGGCTGGGGCGAGGCGCGTGCTCTCTGCGCTGCCGCCGGGCCGGACGGGGTGGTGGGACGCCGCCGCGTTGTCGTGGCGGCTCGCCGTGCCGGAGGTCCCTGCGGTCACGGCCATCGTGCAGGCGCGCTACGAGACTGTCTTCGCTGAGGCCCCTGAGACCGGCGCGATGCTGCTCGAGTCGGTGTGGGCGTATTTGGACGCGGGACTGAGCTTCAAGCAGGCCGCCGCGGGGCTATATGTGCACGAGAACACGCTGCGCCACCGTGTCGCGAAGTTCGAGGAGGTCACGGGTCGCAGCCTCACCGAGCCGGATACGCGCATGGAGCTACTCTGGCTGCGCTATGCGCGGGAGCTCGGCGGGGGTTCGTCCGGTGATTAGTGCGCGCCGCAGGAGCAGTCGCCGCCGCAGGCGCAGCCGTCCGAGTTGCCGCTGTGCCCGTGTCCAAGGAGGTCTTCGCCCACGATGGAGGGCATCACCGAGTGGTCGTAGATGGTCTGGTTCGCGATATGGCCCAGGCCCTCGATCTCGATGCGCACGGTCTGACCGTCCTGGATGAAGGCCTGCGGCTTATGGGCGAAGCCGACGCCCTCGGGCGTGCCGGTAGCGATGACGTCGCCGGGGTGGAGCGGGTAGAGCTGCGAGCAGAACTCGATGAGCCGAGCGACGGAGAAAATGAGATCGTCCGTGTTGTCGTCCTGGCGGACCTCGCCGTCGACGGTCGTGGTCAGGCGCGCGCCGCCGCCCGGCGCCCACTCGTCGGAGGTCGTGAGCCACGGCCCGAAGCCGGCGGTGCGGTAGAAGGACTTGCCGGCGTGGAATTGCGTGGTCGCGCGCTGGAAATCGCGCAGCGTGTAGTCGTTGATGATGGAGTAGCCCGCTACGTAGTCGAGCGCCTCGGCGGCGGTGACGTGGTGGGCGCGGCGGCCGATGACGACGGCGAGCTCGCCCTCGTAGTCGAGCTTGGACTGCCCGAACGGCGGGATGTGCACGTCGTCGTAGGGGCCGGTGAGCGCGTCTGGGAACTTGATAAACAGCGTGGGGACGTCGGGGAACTCGCGACCCATCTCCCGGATATGCTTGGCATAGTTGAGGCCGACGCAGATGATCTTGCCCGGGTGCGGAATAACGGGTGCCAGGTCCTCGGGCGCGAAGGCGACGGGCTCGCCGGACAGCGCGGCCGCCTTGCGCCAGTCCTCGGTGCGCAGGAGCGCGCCCACGTCCTCGTGGTCGAGCTCAATACCGACGTTGTCGCCCTCGACGCGGATGGTCGTCGTGCCGTAAGGGGTGCGCAGCGTAGCAAGTCTCATGGTGGGACAGTGTACTCGTGCCTACGCGGCGCGGAGGAGGGCATCGGCAGCATCAGCGCACACGATGGGGATGTCCTGGGCCTCACGCTTGGACCACGGCTTGAGCACGAAGCTGGCGGGATCCATGCGGCCCGGTGGGCGGCCGATGCCGATGGACAGGCGCTGGTAATCCTTGGTGCCCAGGGACTTAGTGATGGAGCGCAGGCCGTTGTGGCCGTGGTCCCCGCCGCCCGTACGCAGTCTCACTTGGCCGAAGTCGAGCTCGAGTTCGTCGTGGATGACCACGATGTCCGCGGGGGCCACGCCGAAGTACTGCGCGAGGGCCTTGACTGGCCCGCCGGAGAGGTTCATGAACGAGCGCGGGCGGGCGAGGATCGTCTTGCGCGAGGTGAGCCGCCCGGCGCCGAGCTCCGCGACGAACGTGTTCGTCTTCTTATGGACGCTCAAGCTCGTAGCCATGGGCGTCACGCGGTCGCACAGCTCGTCAATGACGTCGTAGCCGATGTTGTGGCGCGTGCCCGCGTACTGGGCGCCCGGGTTGCCCAGGCCAACAATGAGAAGGGGAGAATCAGTCACGCGTTCCATTCTCGCACGCCCGCGTGGGCGTGGGCGAAGCCGCCTGAAAAACGGCGAAACGCCGCGCACCCCATGCGGGGAACGCGGCGAATGAGGCGAGAATTACTCGGACTCGGTGGCTGCGGCAGCCGCGGCGTCCTCAGCGGAGTCAGCGCCAGCCTCGGCGCCGCCCTCTTCAGCTGCCTCAGCGGCGGCCTCGAGCTCTTCGTCCACCTGCGGGATGGAGACGGAAGCGATGACGGTCTCGGCGTCGGCGACCAGGGTGGTGTTCTCCGGCAGGGTGATGTCGGCGGCGGTGACGACGGAGCCGTCCTCCAGGCCCTCGATGGAGACGACGATTTCTTCCGGAATGTTAAGAACGTCAGCCTCAACCAGGATGACGTCTGCATCCTGGTAGTACTCGGTGCCCGGTGCCGGCTCGCCCTCGACGACGACCGGGACCTCGACCTCAACCTTCTCGCCGCGCTTGATGGCGAGGAGGTCGATGTGGTCGATGTCGAGGGTCAGCACGTTCTGGTCGACGTGCTTGACCATGCTCAGGTGCTGCTCGCCGTCGAGCTCGAGCTCGAGAACAGCGTTGACGCCGTGGTTGCGAACCAGAGCGGTGATCTCCAGGCGGTCAACAGAGAAGTGGACCGGGTCGGTGCTGTGGCCGTAGACAACGCCCGGGACCTGGCCGGCGACGCGCAGGCGGCGAGCCGGGCCCTTGCCGAATTCGTTGCGGGCTGTAGCCTTGATGACCGGAGTCTCGTTAGACATAAAATTCTCCTTGCAGTTAATCAGTGTGTGGCGAGGCTCAATGATACGGCGCAAGAACGACGAAAGCCTGCCGATGGACGTCTGGGGAGGAGTCATCGCAGGCTTATATGCTTAGAAGTTCACAATCGCGTCGATAACGGCTTACGGTCATGTGACCGCTCGCCCTCGCCGAGACGGATATATCCTAGCAACGCATCGGCCCGGACACCAAATACTTAGCGCTCGTCCGTCTCGTCCTCTGCCTCCTCCGCAGTGGCCTCCGCAGTGGCCGCGGCAGGGTGCTCAAGTTCAATGAACTCGCGGACCTCGCTGTCGTTCACGACGCCCCAGCCTTCATCGTCGACGAGCACGGACTCTTCCTGGCCGTCTTCCGGCTCCGGCTCCTTAGGCGGGCGCGGTTCCTCGCCCTGGGCGACATGGACGGCGCCATACGCCTCGGCGTCGCGCCCGCGAGCGGTGTGTGAGTACTGCGGTGATAAAGATTGCACAACAAAAATCCCCGCTGGGCCGTGAGGCCGAGCGGGGAAGAAGCGAGATGCGCGCTTAGTGCGTCTCGAACAGCGTGGTGACGGAGCCGTTCTCGAAGATCTCGTTGATGGTGCGTGCCAGCAGCGGGGCGATGGACAGCACCGTGAGGTTGGACCAGCCCTCGGTGGACTGCGGGAGGGTATCGGTCGTGATGACCTCTTCTGCGCCGCACTCGGACAGACGCTCGCGCGCCGGGTCGGAGAAAACGCCGTGCGTACACGCGATGACGACGGACTTGGCGCCCGCTTCCTTAAGGACGCGGACGGCGCCGGCGATGGTGCCGCCGGTATCGATCATGTCGTCGAGGAGGATGCAATCCTTGCCCTCGACCTCGCCAACGACGCGGTTGGACACGGTCTGGTTGGCGACCTCGGTGGAGCGGGTCTTGTGGACGAAGGCGAGCGGAGCGTCGCCCAGGTCGTGGGCCCACTTCTCAGCGACCTTGACGCGGCCGGCATCTGGGGAGACGACCACGAGGTTATCCATGGCGTACTTCGACTTGATGTAGTCGACGAGGATAGGCTGCGCATGCATGTGGTCGACCGGGCCGTCGAAGAAGCCCTGGATCTGGTCCGTGTGGAGATCGACGGAGACGATGCGGTCTGCGCCGGCGGCCTGGAGCAGGTCAGCGACGAGGCGGGCGGAAATCGGCTCGCGGCCGCGGTGCTTCTTATCCTGGCGGGCGTAGGGGTAGAACGGCAGGATCGCGGTGATGCGCTTGGCGGAGCCGCGCTTCAGAGCGTCGATCATAATGAGCTGTTCCATGAGCCACTTGTTGAGCGGCTGCGTGTGGGACTGCATGACGAAGCAGTCCGCGCCACGGACGGATTCCTCAAAGCGGATGAAAATCTCGCCGTTGGCGAAGTCGCGGGCGGTGGTGGGGACCAAGTCGGTCTTGAGCTCGCGAGCGACTGCCTCTGCCAGCTCCGGGTGTGCGCGCCCGGAGAAGAGCTTCATGTTTTTGCTGCTACCAGTTACCTTGCCGGTCATGGCTGGGTGTTGCCTTCCTTGTCAGTTGTGGCGGGAAGTTTCTGCGATTACTTATCGTCGTTCGTTGGCTGTGCGTCGCGTGCCGCCGCGGCGGCGTCTGCTGCCGCGGTGCCCGGGCGCTTGCGCTCCACCCAACCTTCGATGTTGCGCTGCTTGCCGCCGGAGACGACGAGGGCTCCCGCAGGAACGTCGTCCTTAATTACTGTACCCGCTCCGGAGTAGGCGCCGTCACCGACCGTCACCGGAGCGATGAACATGGTGTCCGAGCCGGTACGCACGTGGCTGCCGATGGTGGTGTGGTGCTTGTTCACGCCGTCGTAGTTGACGAAGACGGAGGACGCGCCGATATTGGAGTACTCGCCCACGGTGGCATCCCCAATATAGGTGAGGTGCGGGACCTTGGTGCCGCGGCCGATCTGGGCATTCTTGGCCTCGACGAAGCCGCCGAGCTTGCCTTCTTCGCCCACGACGGTGCCCGGACGAATGTAGGTGTACGGGCCGATGTTGGCGCCGCGGCCGATGACAGAGTCGAAGCCGTGGACGCGGATAACGTGGGCGTTCGCGCCGACCTGCATGTTGGTCAGCGTCGTGTCCGGGCCGACCTCGGCGCCGTCGGCGATGGAGGTGGCACCCCACAGCTGGGTGTTGGGGTGGATGATGACGTCGGAGCCGATGGTGACGTTGACGCCAATCCACGTGGTAGCAGGGTCGACGACGGTGGCGCCGCCGCGCATGGCGGCCTCGACGACGCGCTCGTTGAGCGCGCGGCCCGCGGCGGCGAGCTGGACGCGGTCGTTGACGCCGGCGAGCTCGGACGGGTCTGGGGCGACGACGGCGCCCACGCGGTGGCCCGCGTCGCGCGCGATGGAGAGCACGTCCGTGATGTAGAGCTCGCCCTGTGCGTTATCCGAGTTGAGCTGGCCCAACGCGTCGCGCAGGATGGCGCCGTCAAAGGCGAAGACGCCGGAGTTGACCTCGGTAATCGCGAGCTGCTCCGGGGCGGCGTCCTTTTGTTCCACGATGGCCGTCACGGCGGAGCCGTCGCGAACGATGCGGCCGTAACCCGTCGGGTCGTCCAACGACATGGAAAGCACAGTCACGGCGTTGGACTCGGCGACGTGCGCCTCGAAGAGGGACTGAATGGTCTCCGGGCGCAGCAGCGGGACGTCGCCGTTAGTGACGATGACGGTACCGTTGAAGTCCGGCAGCGGTGCGAGGCCTGCGGCAACGGCGTCGCCCGTGCCGTTCTGCTCTTCCTGGACGGCGACGAGGACCTCGCGGTCCAGCTCCGCAGCGATGGCCTCGACGGCCGGGGCGACCTGCTCGCGCTGGTGGCCCACGACGGCGACGAGGTGTGCCGGGTTCAGGCCAGCGGCCGCGTGGAGCGAGTGGCCCAGGAGGCTGCGCCCGCCGATCTCGTGGAGGGTCTTCTGTTTCGCGGATTTCATGCGGGTGCCTGCGCCGGCGGCGAGGACGAGGATGGCGAGATCGGTGGTATCAGCCAAAGGAATAGCTCCTCACAAAAATGTCGAGTCAAAAAGTATCTAGGCACACATTCTAAACGTTCCCACGCGAGACGTTGTCGAGACCACGGGCGCGCCAGGCGCCCAGCAGCCCGATGGCGGCCAAAAAGAGCAGCGCCGGGGCCGGTCCCGCGAGCGCGATGACGGCCGAAATTCCACCCACGATGAGCAAGACGACGCCCATCATCGTGTTCGCCGCGCCCACGTACTGCGTGCGCTTATCGCCGCCAGCCATGTCTACGACGTACGTCTTACGCGCCACGCGAATGGCCGTGTGCGCGAGGTTGACTAAGAAGAATCCCAGCGGCATGACCCAGGCGTTGAGGCTCGCCGGAGCCCACCACGCGCAGGCCACCAAGGCCAGCAAAACTGCCGATGCCCCCGCCGCCCCCGCGGCCATCACTGTCCGGGAGGACCGGTCCGACCACACACCGGACAGGCGCCCGCCTAGCAGGTTGGACAGGCCTGAGGCGAGCACGAAGCCTGCGAGCCCGGAGAGCATCGCTTGCCCCGCGTCGCGCGAGAGCACGACGATAAACGACGTGGACAGTGCGGAGACGAGCAGCAGCGCGCGGACATTGACGAAGCGCCGGAACTTCTCATCGCCGCGGTAGAGCTCCCACGTATCCTTCCACCAAGACTTATTGAGGCCCTGAGCCTCCACATCCTCGTCCGGGATCGGTTCTTCGACGCCGCGGAAGATGCCGCCTGCGATGAGCCACGTCGCCGCGCCTACCGCGAGCAACAGCGCAAGACCCCACCGCGGCACGTCGCCGAGCACCGCGAGCACGACGCCCGTGATGAGCGTCGCCGCGCCGCCGAGCCGGGCCGCGCGGCCGGTGACCTCGCCTCGCGCGCCCTTCGAAATCGTGCGGCCCTGCACGTCTTTGCCCGTGATGGAACACAGCGCGCGAAAGATCGCGAGCCCTGCGAGCGCAAGGACGACAAGGACGCCGAGGAGGGCGGCATCGGCAAGCCATGCGGCGAGCGCGATGACCGCGGCGCAGGCGGCTTGGCCGAGCGAGCCTAAGACCCACAGGCGCTTGCGGCCGGCATGCGTGGTGACCCAGGGCGTGAGCGCGGCCTGCGGGAGCATGGAGCCGGACTCGCGCAGCGGCACAAGCAGACCCGTAAAGAAGCCCGGCACGCCCGCCGCATGGAAGAGCCACGGCAGCACCGTCTTGCCGGAGACGAGCTGGTCGCCGACGTTTTGCAGACCATTGGCCCACACGAAGCGGCGTGCGTTGGATTCCTCACTCGTTTTCATATTTTTCAAGGGTAGGCCACACCCCGCTCGAGCGTTTAAAGTAGGACACATGAGTCTCACGCGTCGCCTCTTTGTCCAAGGTTCCGTCTTCCTCGCCGCCGGTGGTGTACTCGCCGCGTGCTCGGACTCGGACGACACCGCAGAAAAGAGCCAGACCCCGCCCCGAGGCTATGATTCCGAGCCCCGCCCGCTGCCCATCCCGCCGCTGCTCGAAGGCGAGAAGGACGGCGACACCCGCGTCTTCAAGCTCACAGCGCAGGACGGCCACTCCGAGATTCTGCCCGGCGCGTCGGAGACCCGCACGTGGGGTTTCAATGGCCCGTACCTGGGGCCCACGCTGCGCGCACACAAGGGGGAGAAGGTCCGCGCGGAGATCACCAATGACCTCATCGAGATGACCACGGTGCACTGGCACGGCATGAAGTTGCCTGCGTATTCGGACGGCGGCCCGCATTCGCCCATCCAGGTCGGAGAGACGTGGAAGCCGACGTGGACCATCGAGCAGCCCGCCGCGACGACGTGGTACCACCCGCACCCGCATATGGCGACGGCAACGCATGCGTACCGTGGCTTGGCTGGCATGTTCATTCTCGACGACGACGTCTCGGACGGCCTCGAGCTGCCGCATGAGTACGGCGTGGACGATATCCCCGTCGTCTTGGTCGACGCGAAGTTCACGGACGACAACCAGCTCGACCATTCCGTCGACTCGACGCTCGGCCTGCTGGGCACGACGCCGGTGGTCAACGGCATTACGAACGCGAAGTTCGAGGCGACGACGCGCCGGGTGCGCCTGCGCATCCTCAACGCCGCGTCCATGCGTTTCTACACGCTTACCATGCACAACGGCACGCCGCTGCGCGTCATCGCGACGGACGCCGGGCTGCTGCCCGAGCCGCTCACCGTCGACGAGGCCTTCATCGGCCCCGGCCAACGCCTCGAGGTGCTCGTCGACCTCAAGCCGGGGGAGGAGCACATCCTGCAGTCCGTCGCGCGCGCCGATAACTTTGGCGTGCCCGACGACGAGTACTCCTCAGACTTCGGCTTCGGCGATAACTTCGACCTCCTCCGCATTATCGGCCCGGCTGCCGATGCCCCCGATGCCCCCGCGTTGCCCGCCGAGCTCGACCCCGCAGCGCTCGAGGTCCCCAGCGAGGAGGGACTTACGGAGCGCGAGTTTGTGCTCAATACCTTCATGATCAACGGCGAGTCCATGGACATGGCGCGCGTCGATGTCGTCATCGACCACGACGAGCCGGAGATCTGGACCGTGACGAATGAAAATGATGACTGGCCGCACAACTTCCACATTCACGACGCGCGCTTCAAGGTGCTTGGCGTGGACGTCGCGCAGGCCTCGACGACGGTGACGGTGCGTCCCAAGCCGGAGGCCGGATGGCACGATACGGTCAACCTGCCTCCAAAGACGACGGCGCGCCTGCTCGTTGAGTTCGGCCACTACCCGGATCCCACGATTCCGTACATGTACCACTGTCACATGCTCCTCCACGAGGACGAGGGCATGATGGGGCAGTTCGTCATCGTGGACAAAGGCGAGAAGCCGGACGTGCGCGTTCAGGCCGCCGCGCTCTACTTCGAGCAGAAGGCGCACTCCCACCACGGCGGCCAGATCATCGACGCCTCGCGCAGCCCGTATGCGACCCCGACGCAAGGGGCCTAACTTCCTGTGTCGGCCGCCTGTTGAACGACAGGATTGTGATTAAACCGTGCCCCGTAACCTCGGCGACCACGTAGTATGCCTTTATTCTTTATTAAGGTTTAGTCGCTTCAGACATGAACTTTTTATTGTATAGAGGAGAAAAGAAGTGCCAAGCAATTCACCCCTAGACCGGGATGGTGCCCCAGGAGACGCCACGAAATAACCCACGTCTTCCTGCCCTCACACGGCGTTCGTACGGCGCGCGACGGATCCCCGAACGGACCACGCGCGCCGTTCGCATGCACCGGGCATGCAAAGCCCCGCGGCGGGGGAGTAAGGTAACGCGCGTTCTTTTGTCCCCGCACGATGTGAGGTGTTTCCTACGTCCCCGTCCACTGGTCCCGCCGCCGCACCGGGCGCGCCGAGCCCACGGCTCATCACGCCCACCTTTGTCTTCGCCTGGCTCGTGAACTTCGCACAGTTCATGGTCTTTTACCTGCTCGTGACCATCATGGCGCTCTACGCCGCCACGCAGTTCGCGGCGAGTGAGACCGCCGCCGGCTTCGCCTCGAGTTCCTTTGTCGTCGGCGCGACCGTCGCTCGACTCTTCTCGGGCTACGTCGTCGACACCGTCGGCCGGAAGACCTCGCTGCTTGTCTCGCTCGCGGTCGTTGCCGTGGCCTGTGTCGCCTACTTCCCGGCGCATTCGCTCGCGTTCCTCATCGTCGTGCGTCTTATTCACGGCCTCGGCTACGCGGTGGCCTCGACCGCCGTCATGGCCGTCGCACAGTCCGTCATCCCGGACCACCGCCGCGCCGAGGGCACCGGCTACTTCGCGCTCGGCACGACGCTCGCCACCGCCGTCGGACCAGCGGCCGGCCTCGCGCTGGCGAACTCGCTGGGCTACAACGCGGTCTTTATCTCCGTGCTCAGTCTTACCGTGGTGGCGCTCGCCCTAGCGATGTTCCTCCGTGCCCCGGCCCAGGAACGCCACGCCGCGCGCTTCTCGCTGGCGACCATCGTCCACCCCAAGGTCGCGCCCGTGGGCTTCTTCATGCTGCTCGTCGGCGTCGCGTACGCCGCGATCATCACCTTCATCAATGCGTACTCCGATGCCGCCGGTCTCGCGACCGGCGCCAGCTTCTTCTTCCTTGCCTACGCCGGCGTGAGCCTTGTCATGCGCTTTGTCCTCGGCCGCATCCAGGACCGCCACGGCGACAACGCGGTGGTCTACCCGGCGCTCGTCGTTTTCGTCGCGGGCCTGGCGCTGCTCGCCGCTGCACACACCAACTGGCAGGTCGTCCTCGCCGGCGCCCTCGTGGGCCTGGGCTACGGCTCGCTCATGCCAGCCGTGCAAGCGATCTCCGTGCGTCTTGTCCCGCTCGCCGAGATGGGCGCGGGTATTTCTACGCTCTTTCTTCTGCTCGACGTGGGCATCGGCTTCGGCCCGCTGGCGCTCGGCTCGCTCATCGCCGCGACGGGGTATACGACAATGTACTGGCTCATGGCTGGCCTCGTCATCGTGGCCGCCGGAGTCTACGTCCTCGTCCACGGCCGCACGGCCGCGGCCCAGTCCCGACACCTCGATTTCGAATAATTCGGGTCGGTTTGCAGTAGCGGTGCCCCCGTCGGGTATCCTCTAAGAACGGTTGTTTACGCAGCCGGATTTCCCCATGGTGTAATCGGCAACACTACGGTTTTTGGTACCGTCATTCTAGGTTCGAGTCCTGGTGGGGAAGCACAATCGCAACCCGGTCCTCTCTGTTCTACGCGAGCAGGGAGGACCGGGTTGCGCGCTAGGTCCACCATCTTGGCCGCCGCCGGTCGTGGCGTCTTCGGCGCCCTGCGACACGGAATACACCGTCCCGCGGCGCAGCACCCAGACCTCGGACGCGGAGGCGACCGTACCGTCCGCGCACTGTGCGATGAGCTCGGCGGACGGCTCTTAGCCACAGGCGGCCGCGGCTACATGGCGCGGCAGCGTCTCATCAAGAGGCTCATGGCTGGTTGTAGGGAAGGGACGGCATCAACCTAGCACGCGGGGCGGACATGAGACGGGAGGGAAAGGGGGGGGCATCGGAAAGCTGCGCGCGAGCTGGGAGACGATAGGGTAGAAGGCATGGTTCGACAAAGGATGACGGGGCGTGAGCGCCGTGAACAGCTCATTGCAGTGGGGCGCGCAGCGTTTGCGGAGTTGGGTTTCGATGGCACGAGCGTGGAGGAAATCGCCGCCCGCGCGACCGTGTCCAAGCCCGTTGTCTACGAACATTTTGGTGGCAAAGAGGGGCTCTACGCCGTCATTATTGACCGCGAGATGCTCGCGCTGGAAAAGCTCGTCACGGACGCGCTGGGGGAGGGCTCGTGGCGCGAGCGCATTGAGCAGGCCGCGCTCGTGCTGCTCACCTACGTCGAAGAGGAGACCGACGGCTTCCTCATCCTCGCGCGCGACTCGAAGCCGGGAACGGACCGCAGCTACGCCACGCTGCTGTCCACCGCGGTGGGGCAGGTGAGCCACATCCTCGCGACGGCCTTCCATCACCGCGGGCTGGACGAGACGCTGGCGAACCTCTACGCGCAGGCGCTCGTTGGTGCCGTGTCCATGACGGCGCTATGGTGGCTGGACGAACGCGAGCCGTCCAAAGAGGTCGTCGCCGCGCATATCGTGAATCTCTGCTGGAATGGGCTCGCGGGCCTGGAGGCCCAGCCTAAGTTGAAAGGACACGCCTAGATGGCAACCCCCATGCTCGCCGGCCTGCTCAAGGTCGCGGCTACGGATCCCAAGCTCAAGGGCATGCTCACGCACGTGGGCGAGGCCTCGCTGCACCTCACCGGCATTGACCAGGTGCGTCCCTGGGCGCTGGGCGCGCTGGCGCACCGCGCCCCGGTCCTCGTCGTCACGGCCACGGGCCGCGAGGCTGAGGATCTTACGGCGGAGCTTGCGGCTCTCTTGGGACCCAAGGTGGCGTATTTCCCGTCCTGGGAGACGCTCCCGCACGAGCGCCTCTCGCCGGGCGCGGACATCGTGGGGCGCCGCGCGCAGGTGCTCGACCGTCTTGACTCGCTCGACGTTGTCGTAACCGCCGCGCGCGGCTACGCACAGCCTTTGTTGCAGACCGTGGAGGGCCGCGCGCCTCTTCGCCTCGCCGAGTCTTTAGAGGTCGAGTTCGAAGACGTCGTGGCCGGCCTGGAGTTCCGTGCCTACCGCCACGTCGATATGGTGGCCAAGCGCGGCGAGTACGCCACGCGCGGCGGCATCCTGGACATCTTCCCCACGACGCTTGATTACCCGGTGCGCGTGGAGTTCTGGGGCGACGAAATCACGGATATCCGGCAGTTCTCCGTCGCGGACCAGCGCACGATTGCGGAGATCGAGGTCGGCTCCGTGGACGTCTACCCGGCCCGCGAACTGCCTATCACTGACGCTGTGGCCGCCCGCGCCGCGTCGCTCATGGGCACGCATCCGGGCAACGCCGCGTTGGTGGAGCTTTTGGCCAAGGTCTCGGAGAAGATTCCCGCCGAAGGCATGGAGGCTCTTCTGCCCGTGCTTTCCGATGCCCCCATGGTCACCCTCCCAGAGCTCCTCCCCGCCGGCACACACGTCGTGCTCGTGGGGCCGGAGAAGATCCGCACGCGCATCGCGGACCTCGTGGACACGGACGCGGAGTTCCTCGCCGCCGGCTGGGAGGCCGCCGCCATGGGCGCGGATGGGCCGCTCGCGGCGGAGGGCCTGGACACTTCTGCCTCTAGTTACCGCTCTTTTGAGTCCTTGGACATCACGTGTGCCAACGCGTCGCTGCCGCTGTGGACGTTCTCGCCGCCGGGCATGCTCTTCGCGCCAGAAGATGAGACGCTGCCGCTCGACTTCGAGCCGGGCCCCACCCCGCGCGGCGATATCAAGCAGATCGACGCGATGATGGCGGAGCTACTCGCCCACGTGAACGCGGGCGGGCGCGCGGCGTTCATCGCGCCGGCCAAAGGCGCTATCAAGCGCATGGTGGACCGCTTCGCGGAGAAGGGCATTCCCGCCAAGGTCGCCACGCCCGGCTGGGAGCCCACGCCTGGCGAGGTGACGCTTTACCAGGCGCTGTCGCATGCCGGTCTGGTTTTCCCCAAGATCCGCAAGGCCCGCGACGCCGCGGCGCTGCCTCTTGTGGTCATTACGGAGACGGACCTCACCGGTAACCGCGTGGGCGACATCGCGGGTGCCAAGCGCCGTCCCGCCAAGCGTCGCAACCGTGTTGACCCTTTGGCCTTGAAGGCCGGGGATTTTGTGGTGCATGAAACCCACGGCATCGCCAAGTTCGTCAAGATGGCTGAGAGGACCATCCAAGCCGGCGATGAAACGTCCCGCCGTGAGTACATCGTGCTCGAGTACGCACCGAGCAAGCGCGGCCAGCCGGGTGATCAGCTCTGGGTGCCCATGGACTCGCTCGACATGCTGTCCAAGTACACGGGCGGCGAGGCCCCCAAGCTGTCCAAGATGGGCGGCTCGGACTGGAAGAACACGAAGAAGAAGGCGCGCGCCGCCGTGCGCGAAATCGCCGGCGAGCTCGTCGAGCTCTATGCCAAGCGCCAAGCAGCGCCGGGCCACCAGTTTGCGCCCGACTCGCCGTGGCAGGCGGAGATGGAAGATAACTTCCCGTACGTCGAGACCGAGGACCAGATGCTCGCTATCGATGCCGTTAAGCACGATATGGAATCGCCTGTTCCCATGGACCGCGTCGTCGTCGGCGACGTGGGCTACGGCAAGACTGAGGTCGCCGTGCGCGCTGCGTTCAAGGCCGTCCAGGACGGCATGCAGGTCGCGGTCCTCGTGCCGACGACCCTTTTGGCGCAACAGCATGCCGATACCTTCCGCGAGCGCATGGCCGGATTCCCCATCAACATTCAGGTCCTCTCGCGCTTTACCACCGCGAAGGAGTCCAAGGAGATCCTGCGCGGGTTGACGGACGGCTCCGTCGACATCGTCATCGGCACCCACCGTCTGCTTCAGACAGGCGTGCAGTGGAAGAACCTTGGCCTCATCGTCGTCGACGAGGAGCAGCGCTTTGGCGTCGAGCACAAGGAGCACATCAAGGCACTCAAGTCCTCCGTGGACGTGCTCACCATGTCCGCGACCCCGATTCCGCGCACGCTCGAGATGTCCATGGCCGGCATCCGCGAGATGTCGACCATCCTCACCCCGCCGGAGGATCGCCACCCGGTGCTTACCTACGTTGGTGCCTACGAGGACAAGCAGGTCGCCGCGGCCATCCGCCGCGAGCTCCTGCGCGACGGCCAGACCTTCTTCATCCACAACAAGGTCTCCGACATCGAGGCCAAAGCTCGCGAGCTGCGCGAGCTCGTCCCCGAGGCGCGCATCGTCGTCGCCCACGGCCAGATGAACGAGGAGCTCCTTGAGAAGACCGTCCAAGGATTCTGGGACCGCGAGTACGACGTGCTCGTCTGCACGACCATCGTGGAGACCGGCCTCGACATCGCGAATGCGAACACCCTCATCGTCGAAAACGCCCACCACATGGGCCTGTCCCAGCTCCATCAGCTGCGCGGGCGCGTGGGCCGCTCCCGCGAGCGCGGCTACGCCTACTTCCTGTATCCCAAGGGCGCGACGCTCACCGAGACCTCCTACGACCGCCTTGCGACCATCGCCCAGAACAACGACCTAGGCGCCGGCATGGCCGTCGCCATGAAGGACCTCGAGATGCGCGGCGCCGGCAACGTCCTCGGCGCGCAGCAGTCCGGCCACATTGCGGGCGTCGGCTTCGATCTCTACGTCCGCCTTGTTGGCGAGGCCGTCGAGACCTTCAAGGCCATGGCCCGCGGCGAGGTCCCCAAGGCCACCGACGAAGGCCCCAAGGAGATCCGCATCGACTTGCCTGTCGATGCCCATATCCCCGAAGCCTACATCAACGCCGAGCGTCTACGCCTCGAGGTGTACCGCAAGCTCGCGGCCTCGAAGAACAACGCGGATCTCCAGCTCATCGTGGAGGAAATGGAAGACCGTTACGGCCCCGTGCCCGAGGAGGTCTCGCGTCTCCTCGCCGTCGCACGCTTGCGCCATCAGGCCCGCCGCGCCGGCGTCTCAGACATCACGGTCCAAGGCACGCGCATCAAGGTCCACCCGGTTGAGCTCGCGGATTCCAAGCAGGTGCGTCTCAAGCGTCTCTTCCCAGGCTCGAATTACCGGGCGGCCGCGAAGGCCATCCAGCTGTCGTTCCCCAAGGCCGGCCGCAACGTGCGCGACCCGCTCCTGCGCGACGTCGAGCTCGTCCAGTGGGTCGCGGACTTCCTATCGCAGATGTTCGACATCGATCAGGTGGACGTCACCGGCGGCAAGACCCCGCGGAAGATGGGCAACGTTATTTCCGTAAGCGAGTAGCGCTTTCTAGACGTTGCGCAGGAACGGCAGCGAGCTCAGTGCGCAGAGCATCGACGGGCCCAGTCCTGCGTCCAACAGCGACTGGTCAAAGTCCATCGGTGATGACAGTTTCATAGCGTTCTCCTTTCGCAGTAAGGGTGTCTAGGTCGTGATAGCGAGAATTGGCACGGAGCTCAACACGATCGGGAGCATTGCGAGCTGGATCAGCGGGCCAAGCCCGGCCTCGCTGGCCGCAGCGAACAGGGAATACATAACGCTATCCTTTCGGTCCTCCGATTGACAGTGGACCTTCAAGCTAACCGATGCCACCGGCACGCTCGCGCCGAAACGCGCGGACCTGCACGTTTATTGCCTCATTACCCCTGTTCGAATACCCCTGTTCGACAAATGCATTGGGCAATCGGTTGCAGGCTTTCCGATGCCTCTTTAATCTCCGTGGCATGACCGTCTCGATCTTCGATGCTCTTGCTCTCGGTGTTGATTCTCTCAAGGAAGCCGCCGGCCTCACCGTCGCCCAGTTGCGCGACCGCGGCCTGACGCTTGCCGATGCTAAGTTTGTTCAGCCGCTGGCTGCTGTTTATTGGCGCGCTAAGCCTAAAGGCATTGCTGAGGCCCGCAAGGCCGCCCGCGCTGCTGGCCA
>NZ_KV796460.1:0-327 GCF_001809185.1 Corynebacterium sp. HMSC072G08 | reverse complement strand
AGCCTTGGGTTCTTCCTTGGCTTCGGACTTTTCGGCCGGGGCGGCGTTTTCGTCGCCGATGCGGGCGATGACGGCGCCGACCTCGATGGTGTCGTCTTCGTCAGCGAGGATTTCGACGAGGGTGCCGGCGACCGGGGACGGGATTTCGGTGTCGACCTTGTCGGTGGAGACCTCGAGCAGCGGCTCGTCGACCTCGACGGTGTCGCCGACGGACTTGAGCCACTGGGTGATGGTGCCCTCGGTGACGGACTCGCCGAGTTCTGGCATCTCGACGTCGGAGGCAGCGCCGGTGGAGCCGGAGGAAGCCGGTGCGGACTTCTCTTCCTT
>NZ_KV796459.1:0-280 GCF_001809185.1 Corynebacterium sp. HMSC072G08 | reverse complement strand
GTGTCGCCGCGCGCACTGTACGGTGCCGGCGAAGTACGCGCAGCTCGACCACCGCGTGGAGTACGGGGACGGTGGTGAAACGTCGACGGATAATTTGATTGCGGTATGCCAGCATCATCACAACGCCAAGACGGACCGCCGGTGTGATTATCTCTTCGACCCCGTCACCGGCTTTGTGTACTGGCTGTTTGAAGACGGCACGTGGGAGTCGACCGAGCCGCAGGGGATTATGGCCCAGCGGTGGCGCCAGACCATTGCCCAGCGCACCGAACAGCTCGCC
>NZ_KV796458.1:119614-148775 GCF_001809185.1 Corynebacterium sp. HMSC072G08 | reverse complement strand
GCGCTGACTTAGATAAAGATACACAGCGATCTAAAAACACACAAATCTGCAGGACATCGCGCATTTATGACGTGTTCACGCCAAACCATTGCAGCACTCCACCACTGTATGGATCGGCATTGCGAGCATACATAGGGAGCAGGGCTGCCCATACGAGGTAAAGCACGCCGGCGCACGCGGCGAAGGACCATTGCGGCAGAACCTCCATGACCGTCAGGACAAAGGTGACTCCGGCAGTCACCGCCATGCACATGGTCCAGACGATCGTTTTCCGGGAGAGCAGTTCCCAACTCACGCCGAGTACGGGAATCAACGCGCCCATGCCGAATATCATTCCGGTGATAGTCCCCTGGCTAGTCCAAACCACCAACTCCAGGATGGCGCCGGCGGCCGCACCGATGACGCTCGCCGCTGTGACAGCGCGCACCCACTGCTGACGCGAGCCACCGAGCGTGACGAACTCCTTGAACGATGTGCGGTAGGAATCCATGAGTGCCCCGAGCGTCAATAGCGTCACCATGACATAGACGATGCTGAAGAGCTGTCCCTCAATGTTCCACAAGACGATGGCCGCCCACATGACAAGTCCGACGGAGGCGTACCCGGCCACGACCCACATCCACGAGCGGACCAGCGGCCGGTAGATCAGCTGCGCCGTGGGAGTGATGGGGAAACGTCCAAAGTCGGATTTGCCGTCCGAGGCTACTCGATACTGGAGTTCACGCACCTCCATGTCGGATTGGGCCGCGGACTGCGACGACTGACGCAGCGTCACAACGAGTCGGATAGCCCACGCGACCAGGACGAGAGCGGCCAACCACCACCACTGGCGCGCCACCGAAACTGCAGCGCCGAGCACGACGTAGTACGTGGCGAGCCCTAGGTTGTAGCGCGTCTGCGCTTTCCGCGAGAGCCCCAGCGCCGTGGCTTTCGTCTTGTTCACCGTGGTCGATAGGACCACAACCACCGCGAGGAAGGCCAGCGAACCAGCCGTTACCGGACCCTTGACGGGCGCGAGGATGCCCCACAGCAGCAACATGATGCTGTAGACGACAAGCGTATGCGTCTCGACGACCGCAAAGAACAGTCGCATTACGCCTCCCCTAATGCCAGCACGGCTTCCTCAAGCGTCACTTCCTGCGCACGCAATCCCAGGTCCTTGGCCTGGTCGAAGACGCACTGTGCAAACTTGGGACGCGCGTCGATGATCGCGCGGTCGGCCAGGGTTGAGGACTCTCGTGCAAGCACGGGCAGTTGAAGCCTGCCCAGCGCGCGGTCGAGCTGGGAAGCGTGCCCGGAGACGGCGACAATGGAATCGACGATCTCGTCGATGGGGCCAGAGAGCGGTTCATCGGAAAGTAAGAGAATGGTATCGAGGCAGCCCTCAATCTCCGAGAGATGATGGGTCGACACCACGATGGTGCGTGTCCCTTGCTCCTCGCGCATCACGTCGAAGAACACCTGGCGGCGCTGCACGTCGAGCCCCAGGTAGGGCTCATCGAGGAGCATGAGCTCGCAGCCAGAAGCCACGGCGAAGATGAAACCCATCGCGGATTTCTGGCCGCGCGAGAGCGAAGAGTAATTCTGCACCGGAAGCTCGAAGGCGTCGACAAGTTCATCGGCGCGGTCTTGGTTCCACGTCTTCCAACGAACCTGGCCGATCCGGAACAGCTTCTTCACGTTCCATCCATCGAAAAGTGGGTTGTCAATGCCCATGAGGATCGTCCGGTCCATGACGCGTTGGTTGTCGAAGGGTTCCTCGCCGAAGACGCGCAGGCCCATGGACGGGAACTGCCCTGCCATCATGCGCAAAAGTGTCGTCTTACCCACGCCGTTCGCGCCCACGAGCCCGTGCGTAAGTCCCTGCGCGAGCTCAAAGTTCAACGCCGGTGTGTTCTTCATCCGCAGGTTGGTCGCAGTAATCATCGTCTAAGCTCCAATCGCTTCTGAGTATTGGCGTACTTCGGGTAAAGCCACAGCATGACCGCAGCTATCAGGAGCAAGACCCCACCCGAAAGCAGTAGATAGACAGCGCCCGGCTCAATTCCTCTAATAAACCCACCAAATGTCATGGGCACGATGACTGCAATGATGGCGCCCACAGTTGTATTCATCAGCGCGTAGGCAAACCAGAAAGTCCCGACATTGAGAGCTACGAGGGAGGGATCCAGCACTAGGGTGCATAGCGCAACGCCGAGCATGCCGATGCCCCCGTTCACCAGCGCCCGAGTGCGCCAAGCTCGGCGCGTCTTACCGAAGGCTTGCCAGGCGGCGAGGTGCGTGCCGGTCGCTAGATTAGAACCGAGTGCGCCAGCAATCACCGGCACAGTCACGACGAGAGACCCCCACAAGTCCGGAGCAATGGCTGGAAGCAGAGTCTTCCAACCCCACAGGAATACGCCGAATAGCGCGACGACCAAGAGCATCATGTGCCACTGCCCTTCCCCAGGATTCTTTTCCACTACAGGCTCGTGGTTGCGGGAACGATCCTCCTTGACCTCCTGGCGAAGAGTCAACGCCAAAGTAGCTGCGACGAGCGTAGTAAGCAGTACCGTCACAACCCACGGCAACTCGCCTACCGTAAAAGCGAAGGTCATTGCAGCGGCAATGAGCACAATAGGGACGTTGATTCGCACAAAGTCGGCCCGACGGTAGCCGAACGCTTTGAGCGTGCCGTAGGGCACGTGAAGGACAGAGCCCACCCCGATCGGCACGAGCGCAAAGAAAAGCATGGACACCCACGAGAGGTCACCAATGACAATCCTGAATCCGATCATCGAGGCACACATGCCCAGCGCTGATAGCAGCTGTCGCGTAGACCCTGTCCAGTGCCGGAAGACGACAGATACAAGTCCTTTAGACATCGCTACCTCCCATGGCGAGTGCCACGGCGTCCTCGAGGGCGACCGGGGAGCCATCAGCGACGCCGCGGCGTACAACAACGCGGGTGCTGGAGCCGAGAGACTCGGTGGCGAGGGCTGCATCGGAAAGCTCGGGCGGAACGGGGTTGGCGACGGTGAGCGAGACGAGGGCATCATCAAGCCGCTCCGACTCGAGGGTGCGGATGACGCCGTCGCGCAGGACGAGGTAGCAGTCCACGAGCTTGGCGGAGGCCTCAAGATCGTGGGAGGCAATGACGATGGTGCGCGGGTTCGCCTCCTGCGCGGCGACGAGCTCCCGGTAGAACAGGTCGCGGTTCTGCACGTCGAGGCCGAGGTAGGGCTCGTCGAGGAGTGTAAGCGGCGCGCGAGCTGCCAGTGCGATGACGATGGCGAGCATGGAGCGCTGGCCGCGGGAGGCCTTGCTGTGGGACGTCTTCACATCGAGCGCGAAGGTCTCGAGCAGGTGGTCCGCTGTCGCCTGGTCCCAATGCGGGTAGCGCTTGGACGCGACGTCGAGGATGGCCTTGAAACTCCAGTTCGCAGGGTACGGAGTATCGACGCCGGTGAACACGATATCGTCCATGACGGCCTCGTTATCAAAGGGTTCGTGGCCGAAGACTTTGATGTCCCCGTCATAGCGCGCCTGGCCGGCGAGCAGTGAGAGCAGCGTGGACTTGCCTGTGCCGTTGCGGCCGACAAGACCGTAGATGCGGTTTTCTTCGAGCTGTAACTCGACGTCCCGGAGGACCTCCTTTTTCTTGAAGGACTTCGCGGCGTGGTGAGTAGTGACAATCATGAGTATTTAAACCTCGGATCTGCGCAGGCGTGGGGCGAAACGAACGGACGGAGCTGGGCTTTCGTCGCGCAAGGGACGGTAGAACACGACGTAGGAGGTGACGACGGCGAGGATGAGGAAGGTAATGAGCTGCCACTTCAGCGAGTCGCCGTCACGCAGGTGACCGGAGAACATGATCATGCCGAAGGTTGCGAAACCGGTGCCCAGGCCGGAGCGTGCGACCAAAAGCAGCACGCAGGTGGCGGCAAAGGGGTAGACCCAGCCGAACTGGAAGACCACGGCGATGCCCGCGAAGATGACAAGGCTCAGCGCGGCAAGAATGAGCTGGCGGCGCACCCACTCGGTGCGTGGATACCCGAACGCCTGAAGGCCGGAAGGCGTGAGCTCAGTCCACGGCATCTGCGCGATCATCCCCAAGATGAATGGGAGGAAGGCCCAGAAGGCCGGACCCCACGTGGGGCCGAGGAAGGGCTGCGCCACCGCAAGGAGCGGGATAGCAACCGAGGCGCTGGCTAGCAGGAGCCACCAGCCATGGAAACGCAGACTTCCCTTGGCGATACCGCGGGATTCACCACGGAGCCGAAAGAACAGCGACACCCAGAAGACACAGATGGCGAGTGCTTCACAAAGTAGCCATCGAGCGGGAAGGACGAAAGCCTGCGCGCCGAGCCCCAGGGCGAGGCAGACCACGAGCGGCGTGACGTTGGTGCGGATCCATTCGCCGGTTGTCATGCCGAAAGCATCGGCACTGCGGCGCGGGAGAAAGAAGTAGGCAAGTGGCAGCGCCACTGCGGTGGCGCCGAAGAAGGCGACCGGCCATACCGCGACAACGCTCCCTAAGAGCAATGCCAAGCCAAGGAACGCCACGCTAATGAGAGCCGCGACCCAGCCGCCATTGGTGAACTGATACTTGAAGATCATCGCTGGCCTCCCAGAATGCGGACCGCGTCGGCCAGCGGCAGCGGGGTGCCTTCAGCAACGCCACGAGGGACGATCATGCGCGACTGGCCGGCAATCTCCTCGGTGCGCACAGCATGTGGGGCGAGATCGGGAGAGCCGGGGGCAACCACGAAGGCATCGTCAAGCTCGGCGGCTGAGTAGTCCTGCATGCCCTCGCCCATGAGGAGGAAGCGGTCGAAGTGCTGAGCGGATTCTTCGAGAGCATGGGTCGCGACGACCATCGTGCGGTCATGCGGAAGGTTGTCGTAAAAGATCGTGCGGTTCGCATCGTCAAGACCCAAGTAGGGCTCATCGAGGAGAGTGAGCTCCGCATTGGCGGAAAGCGCCACGATGATGGCGAGCATGGAACGCTGACCGCGCGAGGCGGCGGCGTAACTCGTGTGAAGGTCGAGGTCGAACGCGTCCAGGAGGTCATCGCGCAGCGACCAGTACGGGTAGCGCTGTCCAGCAGCGGTGAGGATGTCGTGAAGCCGCCAGTTGGGGTAGGCGGTGTCCACGCCAGTGAACACGATGGTGTCCATGACCGCGCGATTGTTATACGGGTTGTGCGAGAGCTCGCCTTCGTAGCGCTTCTGTCCGGCAAGGAAGGAGAGCAGCGTCGTCTTGCCGCAGCCGTTGCGGCCCACCAAGGCATGGAGCTGGCCGTCGTGGATATCGAAGTTGAGTCCTTCGAAGACCTTCTTGCTTCCGAAGGATTTGGAGAGATGGCGTGCAGTGATCATGAGTAGAGACCTCGGCTTTCAGCGACGCGGTGAACGAGTTCCTGGAGTTGGCCCCGCGTGTAGCCGAGGCGGGCAGCCTCGTCCACGAGTGGGGCGACGTATTCGGCGGCAAAGTCGCTGCGGCGGCGCTCGCGGATGCTCTCGGTCGCGCCGTCCGCGACGAACATGCCGACGCCGCGGTGCTTTTCGAGAATTCCGAGTTCGACAAGCAAGGTAATTCCTTTCCTGGCGGTCGCGGGGTTGATGTTGTGGAACGCGGCGAGCTCGTTCGTCGACGGGGCTTGCGCACCTTCCGCGAGTGCGCCATCGATGATGGAATCTTCGATGAGCGCGGCGATTTGCCGGAACAACGGTTGGGTGGAGTTGTCCATGGGCATCCTTAGTTGGTTAGTTACTTGTGTAACTAACCATATTGTCCACCTGGAAATTCGTCAAGGCCTATCGCAGTTTTTGCCTTTTTGGGGCACACTGGAGGGAAACGAGTTAGCAATAAAGATTTAGGACCGCAACAATGCTTGAGAGAACGTTAGTTTTCGTCGACACCTCTTACCTATTAGCAAGTTTTTATAACGCCTGGGAGACGGGTGCCCGCGCCCAGTTAGAGATTGACCTTCCCGAGGTCGTCAACACCATGGGCACCATGATCGAAAACCAACTGGACCAAAAAATTCAGCGTCAGTACTGGTACGACGGCATCCCGGATACCGGCCCACACCGCTACCAGCGCGCGCTGCGCACCTGTGACGGCGTGCAGCTGCGCACAGGCCAGCTCATCGAGTGGGGCGACCGCCGCACGCAGAAGGGCGTGGACACGCGTCTCGTCGCGGACATGATCGTCGCCGCCATGAAGCAACAAGTCACGGACTTCGTGCTCGTCTCCGGCGACGCGGACATGATTCCGGGCGTTGAGGAGGCGGTGCTCGCGGGCATTCGCGTGCACCTCTACGGCTTTGGCTGGGACTCCATGTCCTCCAACCTGCGCCACTCCTGCGATACGACCACGATTTTGGACCCGCGCGAGGACTTCGCGGACGCCATGGAAATCCAGGTCCTCGAAGGACCGCTGCCGCCGGTCATCCGTCACCAGCCAGACGAGGAGCAGGAGGAGAGCGCGGCTACCGCGCCGGAGGGCACCGAGGAGCCGGCAGTGCCCGGCCCCGACGTCTGTGGCGAGCCCTCCGAGGTCGAGGCCGCATTCTCCTCCACGCCGCATGGTATGGCGGCACACCAGCCGGAGCACCGCACGTCGGAGCAGGCCGCGCCCGTCGAGCCCACCACGTCTGCCGAGTCCGCCTCCGACTCCCCGAAGCCTGAGGCTCCCGCCGAAGAGACGCCTGCGAAGCCGGGCCCGTCCGGTCCGCCGAAGCCGTCCATGATGGCGCCGCGCCGCAAGCTGCGCTCCCGTTACGTGCCGCTGCCGGAGGAGGTCTGGACCTCCGCCGGCTTCCAGACGCCGTTCGACGTGGGCCAGCAGTACGCCAGCTGGTGGTTCGACAACGCCGCGACCGCCGAGCAGCGCGACCAGGCGCACCTTCTCTCCGGCGGCGGTCTGCCGCCCGAGATCGACCGCCCGCTCCTCCAATTCGCGTGCGACACGCTCCACGAGTACACGCTCACCGAGACCCAGCGCGTGAACCTGCGCGACGGCTTCCACTCCGGCATCCGCGGCGTGCTCCTCAACCGCGACAAGTAAAACAAACCCCCAGTTCACAGGGAACTGGGGGTAACGCGTACGTCACTACTTCTCGGCGTCAGCGTCCGGAGCAGCGTCGAGCTCTTTCTTCTTCGCCATGTCGGCACGGATCTCGGCGAGGCGGGAGCTGGCCTTGAGCTCGGTGTCCGCCTTGGAGAAGTCCTGGATATTGACGGTCCCGGTGCCCTGCATGAGCTCCTGGGCGCCGAGGGCGTCCGTGTAGCGCTTCTCGATCTTGGCGCGGACAGAGTCAAGCGTGGGCGTCGAATCATCCGGGGACAGCTCGTTCATGGAGTCGAGGACCTTCGCGTTGGACTCCTGCATGGCGGCCTGATCGGCCTGCGCCATGAGTTGGTCGACCTGGGCGAGCTGCTCGCGCAGACGCGCTTCTGATTCCTTCTGCTGCTGCTTCGCCTGCTCCGCAGCCTGCGTTGCCGCCTGGTACTGAGTCTTCATGCCCTCGAGCTCCTGCTCGGCGGCGACGAGCTGCGCGGCAACAACCTCTGCGGCCTGGTTATATTCGGTGGCTGCGGTGGAATCGCCCTTGGCCGAGGCGGCATCGGCAAGCTCGAGCGCACGCTGCGTCTGCTCCTGGTACTTCTGCACAGACTCGATGAGGCGGTTCATCTGCATCTCGAGGCGCGACTGGTTGCCGATAATCTCGCTGGCGTGCTGGGTAATCTCCGCGTGCTGCTTCTTGGCCCCCTCGACCGCCTGCTGAATCTGGACCTTGGGGTCTGCGTTCTCATCGATCTTCTGATCGAAAGAAGCCATGAGGTACTTCCAGCCCTTGCTCATCGGGTTAGCCATTGTTTCGTACTCCTTATAGTTTCATTAAAAAAGGCGCTTTCCCACGATGATACGTGGGAAAGCGCCGTCGTGCGCAGGACTTAGGACTGCTGCGCCTGCTGGGCAGCCACCTGCTTGCGGACCTCGTCCATGTCGAGCCCCTCGACCTGACCGATAAGATCCTCGAGTGCGGCCGGCGGCAGGGCGCCTGCCTGACGGAAGACCATCACGCCATCGCGGAACGCCATGAGCGTGGGGATAGACTGGATCTGCAGGGCTGCGGACAGACCCTGGTTAGCCTCGGTATCGAGCTTCGCAAACGTGATGTTCTCGTGCTTCTCCGACGCTGCGTCGTAGACCGGAGCGAAGCGCTTGCACGGACCGCACCAATCGGCCCAGGCGTCAACGAGGACAATGCCCTCGGCGCTAACGGTGGACTCAAAGTCCTTTTCAGTGACGTCGACAGTCGCCATTGCGGTAACTCCTTTTATCAATCAGCTAATTTTGCTTCGTTCTTTCCTATCAACCGTACACGTTCGTGAGTTATTCCCACGGATATTTATCCTTGCCAGATACCCCCAGGGGGTATATTATCGACGGCGTAAGCAGTAGATCCCCGTACGAAGGAGACACACCATGAACAACTACACCGTCAAGGGCATGACCTGCGGCCACTGCGAGATGTCCGTGAAGGAAGAGATCGGCGAGATCGCCGGCGTCACCGCTGTCACCGCTGACCACGCCACCGGTGCCGTCACCGTCGAGGGCGAGGGCTTCACCGACGAACAGGTCGCCGCCGCCGTCAAGGAAGCCGGCTACGAGCTGGCCTAGGCCTTCTCTCGCGAAAGGCCGCCCGGCGCGAGAGCGCGCATAGGTTTGAACAGGAAAGGAGTTCCACGGTGACCACTCCCACCGCGCTACACCACATTGATCTCGGGGTGACCGGCATGACGTGCACGTCGTGCTCGTCACGCGTGGAGCGCAAGCTCAACAAGGTCGACGGCGTGGAGGCCACCGTCAACTTCGCCACGGAAGAAGCCTCCGTGAGCTACGACCCCACCACCACGAGCGTCGAGGACCTCATCAAGGTCATCGAGAACGCTGGCTATGGGGCGTTTTCTATGAGCGGGGATGACGAGCCTGAGGGCGCTGAGGATGAGGACGAGTCCGCCCGCGACGCGCAGACGGACGACCTGCTCCGCCGCACGCTCATCTCCGGTGCACTCTCGCTGCCGGTCATGCTCGTGTCCATGATCCCGGCTCTCCAGTTCACCAACTGGCAGTGGGCCGCGACCATTCTTGCGACCATCGTCTACATCTTCGGCGGCGCACCCTTCCACAAGGCGACGTGGACGAACCTCAAGCACGGCTCGTTCACCATGGACACGCTTATCACCATGGGCACCACGGCCGCCTACTTCTGGTCGCTTTACGCACTCTTTTTTGGCAACGCCGGCATGCCCGGCATGAAGATGCACATGACGCTGTTGTCCAACGACGCGGAGATGGACCACATCTACCTCGAGTCCGTGGGCATGGTCATCTCCTTCTTGCTGCTCGGCCGCTGGTTCGAGTTCCGCGCCAAGGGCCGGTCTTCGGAGGCACTGCGCTCGCTGCTCACCATGGGCGCGAAGGACGCGTCGGTGCTGCGTGACGGCGTCGAGGTGCGTGTGCCCATCAAGGAACTCCAGGTCGGCGATACCTTCATCGTTCGCCCGGGCGAGAAGATCGCCACGGACGGCATCGTCTCCGCTGGCAACTCCGCCGTAGACGAGTCCATGCTCACCGGCGAATCCGTGCCGGTTGAGGTGTCCGAAGGCTCTCGCGTTACCGGCGCCACCGTCAACGCCTCGGGCCGACTCGAGGTCCGCGCCACGAAGGTCGGCTCGGACACCGTGCTTGCGCAGATGGCCACGATGGTCAAGGACGCCCAGGCCTCCAAGGCCCCCATCCAGCGCCTCGTGGACAAGATCGCACAGGTCTTCGTCCCCGTTGTCATCGGAATCGCTATCCTCACGCTCATCGTCCACCTCTTCTTTGGGGGCGTCGCCCCGGCCTTCATCGCGGCGGTCGCGGTCCTCATCATCGCCTGCCCGTGCGCCATGGGCCTGGCTACGCCGACCGCCATCCTCGTCGGTTCCGGCCGCGGCGCCCAGATGGGCATCCTCATCAAGGGCCCGGAGATTCTCGAGTCCACCCGCGAGGTCGACACCATCGTGCTCGATAAGACGGGCACCGTGACCGAGGGCACGATGGCCGTCTCCCACGTCGAGGGCGACGTCCTCGCTCTCGCCGCCGCCGTGGAGCGCGGCTCCGAGCACCCCATTGCCAAGGCCATCGTCGCCGCGGCCCCGGACGCACCGGAAGCCACTGACTTTGCCTCGGTTCCCGGCCACGGCGTCGAAGGCACCGTGAACGGCCAGTGCGTCCTCGTCGGCCGCCCGCCAGCGGGCACCGACTACGAGGGCACCGGCACGCTCGTCGCCGTCACCGTGGACGGCGCCGTCAAGGGCACCATTGAGGTCCGCGACACCGTCAAATCCAGCTCGGCCACTGCCATCGCCCACTTCAAGGAGCTGGGACTTACCCCGCACCTGCTCACGGGCGACAACGAGCACGCTGCGCAGGCGGTGGCACGCGAAGTCGGCATCGAGTCCGTCACCGCCGGCGTCATGCCAGAAGACAAGGTAGCGACCATCAAGCGCCTCCAGGAAGAGGGCAAGACCGTGGCCATGGTCGGCGACGGCGTCAACGACGCAGCCGCTCTCGCCCAGGCGGATCTCGGTATCGCCATGGGCACCGGCACGGACGTCGCCATTGAGGCCTCCGACATCACGCTCATGAACGACGACCTCCGCTCCGCCGTCGACGCCATCCGGCTGTCCCGCCGCACCCTGAAGATCATCAAGGGCAATCTCTTCTGGGCGTTCGCCTACAACGTGGTCCTCATTCCGGTCGCCGCCGTCGGCCTGCTCAACCCCCTGTTCGCGGGTATTGCCATGGCCTTCAGCTCGGTCTTCGTGGTGAGCAACTCCCTGCGACTGAAGAATTTCCGCTCTATCGATTAAGAATTTGCACAGAATCTAGCGCCCCCGATTCCGGGGGCCTAATCTTTGTGCATGCCAATCCTTCGACAGAATTCTCTTCCTTTATCTCGCAACGAACGCCTCGATCGCCTGCCGGTCACGGGCAAGCACAAGAAACTCCTCATCGGCTCCGGCATTGGCTGGGCGCTCGACGCCATGGACGTCGGCCTCATTTCCTTCATCATGGCCGCCCTCGCCGTCCACTGGGGCATCACGCCCACCGAGTCCTCGTGGCTCGCCTCCATCGGCTTCATTGGCATGGCCATCGGCGCGACCTTCGGCGGGCTGCTTGCCGATAAGTTCGGCCGCCGCCACGTCTTCGCCCTCACGCTGCTCGTCTACGGTCTCGCCACCGGCGCCTCCGCGCTGTCCACGGGCCTGGTCATGCTGCTCGTCCTCCGCTTCCTCATCGGCCTGGGCCTGGGCGCAGAGCTCCCCGTCGCCTCGACGCTCATCTCCGAGTTCTCTCCGGTCAAGGTCCGCGGCCGCATGGTCGTCCTCCTCGAGGCCTTCTGGGCCGTGGGCTGGATCCTTGCCGCCGCCATCGGCACCTTCGTGGTCGGCGCGCATGACTCCGGCTGGCGCTGGGCCCTCGCGCTGGGCATGGTGCCGGCGTTCTACGCCCTCTACGTGCGCCTCCACCTTCCGGAGTCCGTGCGCTTTCTCGAGTCCCGCGGCCGGCACGAGGAGGCCGAGGAAATCGTCGCCTCCTTCGAGGCCGCCGTCCCCACCGACGCAGAGCTTGCCGATGCCCCCTCCACTCCCACCTTCGCCGAAGACGACGTCACCTCCCGCTCCATTTGGTCACCGTCCCTGCGCGGGCGCACCGCAGCACTCTGGACGGTCTGGTTCTGCGTCAACCTCAGCTACTACGGCGCCTTCGTGTGGATTCCGTCGCTGCTCGTAGCGGACGGCTTCTCGCTCGTGAAATCCTTCTCGTTCACTCTCATCATCACGCTGGCGCAGCTGCCGGGCTACGCGATGGCCGCCTGGCTCATTGAGGTCTGGGGCCGACGCGTGACGCTCGCCGCTTTCCTCGTGGGCTCCGCCTGCGCCGCGGGTCTCTACGGATTCGCGCATACGGAATGGCTCATCCTCGTCGCCGGCTGCCTGCTCTCCTTCTTCAACCTCGGCGCGTGGGGCGCGCTCTACGCCGTGGGCCCGGAGCTCTACCCCACGCACCTGCGCGGCGCAGGCACGGGTGCCGCCGCTGGCTTTGGCCGCCTCGCCTCCATCATCGCGCCACTCCTCGTCCCGCTCATCCTCGCCGGCGCGGGCTCCGGCTGGCTCTTCGCGCTTTTCGCGGCCGCCTTCGCTCTCGCGGCGCTCGCTGCCTTCGCTCTCCCTGAGCAACGCGGCAAGGCGCTTTCCTAGATCTGCTCTACAATCGCGGGCATGCGCTCTTCCCGTCTGACCCCCACTCTGGTCCTCGCCCTCGGCGGCTACGTGGGGGTCATCGTTGCCCTCACCCTGCTCAAGGCCTTCTTCCAGATCGGCTACCTGTGGCTGCCCGAGAACCAGGTGGCCCGCGAGATTCGTCTCCGTCCCTTGGCGGAGCTCGACGGCACCTCGTGGTTCGGTCCCGTCTTCGGCTACGGCGGCAACTTCGCGCTCTTTGTCCCGCTGGGCGTCCTGCTCTTCATTCTCCTGCGCCGCATTGGGCCTGTTACCGCGTGTGGCTTCGGCCTCTCGCTCACGGTGGAGACCCTCCAATACGCCTTTGGTCTCGGCCGCAGCGACATCGACGACCTCATATTCAACACCCTCGGCGCATTCGCTGGCGCCGCCTTCGCCTCCTGGTGCGGGCCACGGTTTCACCGCCTGTGGATCTGGCTAGGCATCCTCACGACCGCGGTGTTCGTGGTCCTCGCCGCGCTCGGACCACGGCTCGGCGATCCGGACAAGGTGAAGGACGTTTCGGCGCCTTCAGTTACTTCCCAGGAATTGCCAGGTAACGCGTAGCCGCGTGTAGGGCTCCCGCCAGCCTCGTGTCCCATACTGAGTTCATGCGTTTGAGAGGCGCATACCTTTGAGAGAGATAGAGTCGCCGTGAGCCCCAACCTTCGGGTTGGGGCTCACGGTGTTTTTCACTTCAAGCCAATGTGAGCCATAAACGCATCACGCGGCGACGCCACGTCAGCCTGAAAGGAAAACCGTAGCAGCGGTGCGCCCCTAGCCGCGGGCCATATTGACGAACTTCGAGTAATGCAGCTGGTGCGCGACCGTCACGGTATCGATAGGGCCGCCGCGGTGCTTGGCCAGGATGATGTCGGCCTCGCCGGCACGCTCGTTATCGCGATCCTGAGAGTCCGGGCGGTAGAGCAGCATAACCATATCGGCGTCCTGCTCCAGCGAACCCGACTCACGCAGGTCAGCGAGCTGCGGCTTCTTGTCCGTACGGGCCTCAGGACCGCGGTTCAGCTGCGAGATGGCGATGAGCGGAACCTCGAGCTCCTTGGCGAGCAGCTTGAGGCTACGGGAGAACTCCGAGACCTCTTGCTGACGGGACTCGACCTTCTTGCCCGAGCTCATCAGCTGCATGTAGTCGAGGACGATCATGTCGAGGCCATGTTGCTGCTTGATCTTGCGGGCCTTGGTGCGGATCTCCATCATGGTGAGGTTCGGTGAGTCATCGATGAACATCGGCGCGTTGTCGATGCGCGTGATGGTCTCCTCGAGCTTGGACCAGTCTTCCGGCGAAATGCGGCCAGCACGCATATCCGCAAGCTTGACCTCAGACTCCGCGGAGAGCAAACGCATGAGGATTTCGTTCGCGGACATCTCGAGGGAGAAGATGACGGAGGTCTTGCCGTGGTGGAGGGAACACGAGCGCATGAAGTCCATGGCCAGCGTTGACTTACCCACACCCGGACGAGCGGCGACGATGACCATCTGGCCAGCATGGAGACCGTTGGTGAGCTTATCCAGATCGACAAAGCCGGTGGGAACGCCGAGTTCGACGCCGCCGTGTTCCTGCAGCTGCACAAGCTCATCGATGGTAGGCACGATGAGCTCGCTCAGCGGCTTGTAGTCTTCGGACTTCTTGCGCTGCGAGACGTTAAAGACGGCTTGCTGCGCGTCGTTAATGACGGATTCGAGCTCCGCGTCCTCCTGGGCCTCGTAGCCCAGCTGGACCACGCGCGTGCCGGCGTCGATGAGGCGACGGAGGACAGCCTTCTCCGCGACGATTTCTGCGTAATAGCGTGCGTTGGCTGCGGTAGGCACCGAGGCCAGCAGAGTGTGCAAATACGGGGCACCACCGGCGCGCTCGAGCTCGCCGTAGCGGTCAAGGCGGCCGCTGAGCACGACGGCATCGATTTCCTTGCCGTCAGCGAACAACGCCATGATGTGCTTGAAGATGATGGCGTGCGCCGGGTAGTAGAAGTCGTCCTCCGTGACGATCTCAGAGACCTCAGACGCCGTGGCCGGGCTAAGCAGCATGGCGCCCAGGACGCCCTGCTCCGCCTCGCGGTCAGCCGGCGGCTGGCGGAAGTTACCGTACGCGGCGTAATCGCCGTCGTTCGTGTGCTTGCCACGGCGGCCGGTGCCGCGGCCGAAGCGGCGCGGTTTCTCCTCCGGGGGCGCGGGCTCCATGGGCCCAAAATCCTCTTCCGGCGGCGCGTAATTGTCGTCATCAAAACTTGGCGTAGTCACCAGGTGTCCCCTCTTTCATCCGTCTGCGTCCCTACTCTAGTTCAGCGTCCTGACACGGCCAGAACGTCTAGTCTCGTCTACCCCCTGGGCACAAATTGCACCGTTATCCACAGCAACCTGTAGAAACCCCAGGTGGTTAACAGCGGAAGATACATTTCCCATGGTCAGGCCTGTGGATAACTTTCACCGGCTCTGACCTGCAACGATCGTTTGCGCAGGTCAGAGCTATTTATTGCGGGTGTGAAAATCCTCACCAGATCCGTGGATAAGTGCCTTTACCTGCGGGAAAGCAGCCATGGCCGGAATGTGAAGATTGGGTAAAGGACAATAAGTTATCCACAGGTTACGCGAGTTTTCCACAATTTCACCGGCGAGCGGCCACAGACAGGAAAAATGCCACAGCGCCCCGGGCGCAATGCGGGAAGCCATCACCTCACATGATGGCCAGCCCGCGGCGCGGGGCGCTGCGGCGTGCTGTTGTCTTTGGGTCTAGACGCTACACGAGCGTAGACCGTCGTGCGCCAAAATTAGGCAGCGACGACCGAGAAGTTCACCTTGCCGAGAACGTCAGCGTGCAGCTTGAGCTCGACCTGGTAGTTGCCAGTCTTCTTGACGAGGCCCTTAGGAAGCACAACAATGCGCTTATCCAGCTTGGGGCCACCGGCGGTTTCGACCGCGGCAACGATGTCCTCTGCGGACACGGAACCGAAGAGCTTGCCCTTCTCCGAGGTCTTCACCGGCACCTTGATGTCGGTGAGCTGCTCGAGCTGGGTGCGAATCTCGCGTGCGTGGTCCAGGTCGCGAATTGCGCGAGCTTCCTGGGCGCGCTTGATGCCCTCGATCTGCTTCTCAGCACCACGGGTGGCAACGATGGCCAGACCGCGCGGAAGCAGGTAGTTACGTCCGTAGCCGTCCTTAACCTCAACAATATCGCCTGCGGCGCCGAGGTTCTCAACGGCAGCGGTGAGGATCAGCTTCATGATCCCTGCCTTTCAATTGAGTCTTTAATAATTTAGATTGCGTGTAAAACAGCTTTAGAACGGGGGTTCATCAGCGGCGCCGCCAAAGCCGCCAGCCGGCGGGGCGGAGTTCCACGGATCGTTAGCGGGTGCCTGCTGCTGCGATTGCTGGCCAAAGTTCTGGTTGTTGTTACCACCAAAACCGCCCTGCGATTGCTGCTGCTGGCCGGCATTGTTATTGCCGCCGCCAAAGCCGCCACCGAAGTTGCCGCCGCCCTGGATATTGTCATTGCCGCCGCCGTAGTTGCCGTTGCCGCCCTCACGGGGGTTACGGGCAACCTGTGCGGTGGCATAACGCAGAGACGGACCGACTTCGTCAACGTCGATCTCGAAAACCGTGCGGTTTTCACCTTCGCGGGTCTGGTAAGAACGAGCCTTCAGGCGACCGGTCACGATAATGCGCATGCCTTTCGTGAGGGTCTCGGCCACGTTCTCCGCCGCTTGGCGCCACACGTTGCAGGTGAGGAACATTGCTTCGCCGTCTTCCCACTGGTTCGTCTGCGAGTTGTAGCGACGAGGGGTCGAGGCGACGCGGAAGTTAGCAACAGCTGCTCCCGCCGGGGTAAAACGCAGTTCCGGGTCAGCAACGATGTTGCCGACGACCGTGATGTTGGTGTCTCCCTGAGCCATGATGTCTCCTTACAAGCGTTGGTTACTGATGTACCCAGTATCCGCTATTTGCTGTCAGTGCGCAGAACCTTGGTACGCAGAACGTTGTCGTTCAGGTTCAGACGACGATCGAGCTCGAGCACAGATGCGGACTCGCACTCGAGGGTGACGACGGCGTAGATGCCTTCGTCCTTCTTGTTGATCGGGTAGGCCAGACGGCGCTTGCCCCAGATATCAACGTTTTCTACCTTGCCGTTCTCTTCACGCACGGTGGAGAGGAACTTGTCCAGGGACGGGGCAACGGTGCGTTCATCCTGGGTAGGATCCAGAATGATCATGACTTCGTAGTGACGCACGGACCTCATCACCTCCTATGGTCTAGTAATTGTTTTTCGGCCACATCACCTTTGCGGATGTGGCAGGAGGGTTCGTTGCGTCAAGCAACCCCACGAGAATACCCCACATGCAGGTAAAAACGGAAATCGCCGCCGGCCCCAGCGGGGCAGGCGGCGAATGACAAAAGTGTAATTCCGAAGTGTGGTTCTGGACCCAGAGTTACGGCAGCTGCTGGCCGCCGGGCGCGGCGAAGAAGACGGCCGTTCCCGCCGGAATGATGGTGAGGAACACCAAGGCGAGGAGCCCCAGCACGATGGGCACCGTGCGGTTGGAGCCCGGCTCGCCCTTCTGGAACGTGTAGTAGGCACCCATCACGCAGCAAAAGCCGATGACGATGGACACGATGCCCACGATGGTGAAGGTCATTTCGCGAAATCTCCTGCTAGTAGATCGGTGCCATTGTCCGCGAGCACCTTGTCGCGGCTCTTGCCCAGCATCTGACGGATGACGAGCACGGCAATGGCGAGGATGAAGCCGTCGCGCAGACAGATGGCGAGGTCGAGCATCTCTCCCGGCAGGCCCTTGTTCTCCACGCCATGCATGTGGAGCATGAGGATGGGCCAGACGAGGGCATCGAAGAAGCCCCACGTGAAAATGAGCCGCCAGTTGGGCAGCGCGAGGACGGCCGGCACGAGCAGCCACAGCGAATACTGCGGCGACCACACCTTGTTGAGCATGAGGAAGGCCACGAGGATGAGGAAGACGAGCTCCGCCACGCGCGGGGTGCGCTGGGTCCGCAAACCAAAGATGAGGATGCCCACGCACAGCGCGAGGAAGCCCACGAGCGAGAAGACGTTGACAAACTCGGCCGACATGGGCAAGTTGGGGACGTTGCGCGCAATCATCGCGTAGAGCGTCGTCCACTCCCAGCCACGCGTGGAGTTGAGGCGGAAGAACTCGTACCAGGCATCCGGGTAGAGCAGCGCGATCGGAATATTGACGACTGCCGCCGCGCACACGGCACCGCCAAGCAGCCTGAAGAAGGGCACGAAGCGACGGTGCCGGATGGCGAGCACGAGGAACGCGCCGAGCATGAACAGCGGCCACATCTTAAACGCGAAGCCCAGGCCGATGAGGATGCCGCCCAGCCAGTTTTTGCGCTTGCTCACGGCAAGCAGCGCGGCGACGGCCAACGTGATGGATGGGATGTCCCAGTTGGTGAAGCCATGCATGATGACGAGCGGGCTCGCGGCGACGAGCAAGCCGTCCCAGAGACGGTTGCCGAGGAGCTCGCCCACCATGCGCAGGGTCGCCACCCACATGATGGCCATCGTGAGCGCGGTAAGCGCGAAGTACCAACCAGCGTCGGCGACGGCCCACGAAACGAGCGGATACGTCGTACGCGCGAGCCAGCCCTCAAAGCCCTGGAAGAGACCAGCGAGGACCGGGTACTCCATGTAGCGAGTGAGATCGCCCTCCTGCCACGAGTACGCGTAGACGAAGCCCGGCTTGTCCAGACCGCGTCCGCCGTAGAGCGGAATGATGTCGTTATAGCAGAACGAGGTGTACTGGCGCGCGCCCGCCCAGTTGAGCGAGACCGTGCCGTCCTCATTCTTGATGCCACCCGCGCAGTTGGCCTTGGCCAGGTAAGCGAAGGCGAGGAAGACCCAGCCAACGGAGAGAACCCACCGCATGGCGTTGACGGGGCGCGAGGCATGCGTGCCGCGCGGGCCGCCGAAGAAATCGACAAGCCCGCGGGCGAGAGGCTCCCGGGAGAGAGCAGTGACGGTCATGCGCGCGGCCTACTGGTTGAGGAAGTCGTTGACGGCGTTGTTGAGGTCATTGCCCAGCTGCGTGAGCGCATCCTGATTTCCGCCGCCGGTGCCGCCGTTGCCATTCTCCGCCGGTGCAGCCGGGGCCGCGGGAGCGGCCGGCGCGGCGGGCGACTCTTGGCCGCCCGCGGGGGCATCGGCAGGATTTTCGTCATCCGGGGCATCGGAAGCAGCGGCGTCATCCGTCGAAGAATCCGACCATGTATTGGAGGAACCGGAGGACCAGGACGGGTCATAGTAGTAGCCAGAACCCGCCGTGCCCGTGCCGTAGCGGACCGGGACGGCGTCGGGGAAGTACTCGAAGTCCTGGTTCTCGAGCGAGGTGTCGAGGATGGACTTCCAAATCTGCGTCGCAGCGCCGGAGCCGTACATGATGCCGCCCCAGGCGTTGTAGATAGCAGACGTGTTGTCGGCGGTGCCGACCCACACGGCGGTAGCCAGCTGCGGGGTGGAACCAATCATCCACGTGTCGCGGTTCGCGCCAGTATCGCCCAGCTGCGAGGTACCGGTCTTCGCAGCGGACGGACGGCCGCCCGCCAGCGCGCCATTGGACCAAGCTGCGATGGGCTCCATGGCCTCGATGACGTTGCGGGCCACCTGCTTGGACACGCGACGCTCGCCAGTGTCCTCCGGGCGCTCATAGAGCACCTCGCCGGAGGAATCCGTCACGCGCTGCACGAAGTGAGTGTCGTGCCAGATGCCATCGTTGGTCAGGGTCGCGACGACGGTCGCCATGTCGATGGCGCGGGACGGGTACTGGCCCAGGATAATGCCGTCGTACGGACGCTGGCCTTCCTCGCTCAGCGTCTTATCGCCATTGGCGTAGGTCGGGGCGATGCCCAGGGCGTGGCCCATGTCCGCAGTGTCCTGCGACTTATTCGCAAGGTCCGCCTGGAGGCGCTGGAAGGACGTGTTGTAGGAGTTCTTCAGCGCTTCCTTGAGCGAACAGCTACCGCACGAGCCGCCCTCGTCGTTGTTCACAATGATGTTCGTGCCTTCAAGCTGGTACGGCGCGGAGGAGTAGTACGTGTCCGTGCTAATTCCCTGCTGGACAGCTGCGGCGAGCCCGATGATCTTGAAGATCGAGCCGGTCTGCATGGGAGCATTGGCGTAATCCCAGCCGTTGGCGTCGTGACCGCCGAAGTAGCCGCGCACAGCGCCCGTCTTCGGGTCGACGGTCACGGCTGCGGCGCGGGCATCCTCCTGGAGCGGGGCGAGGGCGGTATCGGCGGCATCGAGAGACGCGTTCTGGACGTTCATGTCGATGGTCGTCGTAATCTGCAGGCCACGGGTCTGCACGTCTTCCTCGGTGATGCCGATGGTGCCGAGCTCGGCGATGACCTGGTTCTTGATGTGGCCGTTGGCGCCGGTGGCCTCCGTGTACGCGGAGTACTCAGAGGGGTCGCGCGTCTGCGGGAACTGCATCCCGGCGCGCTCCGAGGCGTCGAGGACGCCCATCTCCACGAGTCCATCAAGCACGTAGTTCCAGCGGCCAGCGGAGGCCTCAGGGTCGACGGCCGGGTCGAGGGCAGACGGCGCCTGGATGACGCCGGCGAGCAGCGCGGACTCTTCCGTGGTGAGGTCCTCGACGTTCTTATTGAAGTAGGCGTTGGACGCCGCCTGGATACCGTAGGCGTTGCGACCGAAATAGACCGTGTTGAGGTACGCGTTGAGAATGGTCTCCTTGTCCCACTCGTTGGTCATCTTGACGGAGTAGATGAGCTCGCGAGCCTTGCGCACGTAGGACCGCTCGTTGCCCACGAGCGTGTTCTTCACGTACTGCTGGGTAATCGTCGAACCACCACCGGCGGTGGGGTTGCCGGTGAGCTGACCCACGACGGCGCGACCGAAGCCGGTGAAGGAAAAACCGGAGTTTGTCCAGAACTCGCGGTCCTCAGCGGCCAAGACCGCGTCCTGCATGTGTTGCGGAACCTGCTCGAGCTTGACCTGCGTGCGGTTGCCCTCCGGCGGGACGAGGCGGGCGAGCTGCGTCTGGCCGTCGTTCGCGTAGATGGTGGTAATCTGCTTATTCGCCAGTTCCTGGGGTTCAGGAACCTTGTACTGCGAGTACGCGAAAGCAAATAGTCCGAGCGGGATGAGGATCGCCGCGAGCAGGACGATCAGCACGATCCATGGCCAGCGGCGACGCTTCTTCTTCGTCGGCTGTGCGGCCTTGGCACGCGTCCTCGCAGCTGACGTGTTGTCGAGAGCGTGACGGCCCCGGGACTCGCCGGTGCTCTTCGGTTGTTCGGAATCGGTCACCTGTGCGCCTTTTCTTCAAGTGGTGGAGAGGTATCTCTTTAAACCTTAAAACTTAACACGCAATCCTGGGATTCCTAATAGACCGTGGCCGTTTCCAGCAGATGGTTCCAGTGACATGTAGGACACACTTCCACGGCATGGACGGTGAATTCCTCCCCGCGGGCGGCGAGCTCCGCGCCGATCTCCGCAACTTCGGCGGGCGGGCGGGCGCTCCCGGCGCGCCGTCCGAGGACGTCGCCGAAGATCCAATACGTCACGCGCATGGGACTCGCGCAGATCGGACACGGACGCGGGGAGTCCACGCCGTGATGGGTGGCGGCGGCGCGCAGCAAGAAGTCCGCGTCGCAGATCTCATCGCGCTGGAGCCTGCCGTCCCGAAAATCGCGCAGGTGCGCCGCCCGCTCCCACGCGTGGGAGACAGGGTGCTTGGTTCGAACTCCGGGAATCACGGCACCCAGCCTAACCCACGCCTCCCCGCACTGGGCTTCAACGATCCAGTCTCTCCAGGTCCCCACTTCTGGCAAATTCCCCGCTAGCTTGGCTCCCGGAAGCGCGATAGTCGCGCGGAAAGGAAATACATCAATGTCACAGAAGGTGCGCGTCGCCATTGCCGGCGTGGGCAACTGCGCCACGTCGCTCATCCAGGGCGTGGAGTTCTACCGCGACACCCCGGCGGAGCAGAAGATCCCGGGGCTCATGCACACCGTCTTCGGCGGCTACCACGTGGGCGACGTCGAATTCGTCGCTGCCTTTGATGTGGACGCGGCCAAGGTGGGCCACGACCTCGCAGACGCCACCCGCACGGAGACGTCCTGCACGATCACCATCGCGGACATCCCGGAGTTGGGCGTGACCGTCCAGCGCGGCCCGACGCTCGACGGCCTGGGCACGCACTACCGCGAGGTCATCGAGGAGTCCGAGGCCGAGCCGGTGAACGTGGCGCAGGCGCTGCGCGACGCCCAGGTGGACGTCCTCGTGTCCTACCTGCCAGTGGGCTCGGAGGAGGCGGATAAGTTCTACGCTCAGGCCGCGCTCGACGCAGGCTGCGCCTTCGTCAACGCCCTCCCCGTCTTCATCGCCTCGGATCCGGAGTGGGCCCAGAAGTTTACGGACGCGGGCGTGCCCATCGTGGGCGACGACATCAAGAGCCAGGTGGGTGCCACGATTACCCACCGCGTCCTGGCCAAGCTCTTCGAGGACCGCGGCGTGCGCCTTGACCGCACCATGCAGCTCAACGTGGGCGGCAACATGGACTTCAAGAACATGCTCGACCGCACGCGCCTGGAGTCGAAGAAGGTCTCCAAGACTCAGGCGGTGACCTCCAACCTCCACGAGTCCCCGCTCGCGGGCAAGGTCCATGACCACAACGTCCACATCGGCCCCTCGGACTACGTGCCGTGGCTGGACGACCGCAAGTGGGCCTACGTGCGCCTCGAGGGCTCGGCCTTCGGCGAGGTTCCGCTCAACCTCGAGTACAAGCTGGAGGTCTGGGACTCCCCCAACTCCGCTGGCGTCATCATCGACGCTGTGCGCGCCGCGAAGATTGCACTCGACCGCGGCCTGGGCGGCCCCATCCTGCCTGTCTCCTCCTACCTGATGAAGTCCCCGCCGGTGCAGCTGGGTGACGAGGAGGCCCGCGCACAGCTCGAGGCCTTTATTCGCGGGGAGTAGCCAGAATGCGACGGCTTCGATATATTTAGTTTCTATGAATGAACAAGATGCGGAGTCTCCCTCGAGCTTCGAGGTCGCGCTCGAGGTGAGTACGGAGCTGCAGCCGGCGCTTAACAAGCTCATGGTCATCTTCCAGCGCACGACGGAGGGCTCGCGGCTTACCACCTCGCAGGTTTCCATCATGAACCAGCTCAAGCGCCGCGGCCCGTCCCGGGTGTCCGCCATCGCGGAAGCCGAACTCATTCGCATGCCCACCGCTTCGAATGCCCTGTATCAGCTGGAGTCGCGCGGCTTCGTCGAGCGCATGCGGGATGAAAAGGATCGCCGCGGCGTCCTCGTCGCACTCACGGAATTGGGCGAGGCCGAACTCAACACCGTCTCCCGCCAACGTGCGGAAGCACTCGCGGAAATTCTTCGCTGGCTCGAGCCCGAGGATCTGGAGACGGCGAACGAGTTCACGGGTCTTATCAGCCGCCTGGCTACCGTTTATCAGCCGCCGCGATTTTCCCAAAACGGATAGGGGCCGCTAATAATAGAGGAAAGCACGCTCCTCATTGATTCGGTGACTATGGCTAAAAATTCCGCGGCATTCCCACCCGCTCTGGCAGACCCTTCGGTTCCCCTGCGTCTTCTCGTCTTGTGGAACCCGGCCACGCCTGGCGCGGAGCAGTCCACCGGCGCCATCGACGTCGCCGCGTGGCTCGGCCGCAGCACCCGCGTACGCGTGCGCGTCGCCTCCACCTTCGTGCAACCCTGGGCGTCGGCCCCACTCGCCAAGCTGGGCGGCAAGTATAAAAAGTGGCTCAAGGCAGAATCGTCCGCCTACGCAGATGCCGTACGCAAGCAGCTCGCAGACTCCACACTGGAGAAGAAGCACTGGGACAAAGAGCCCGCCGCCCTCCTCGTCGGCCCCAGCCAGCCACGTTTGCTTACCGATGCCGCCGCGGACTTCAAGGCGGACATTATCCTGCTCGGCCCCCATCAGGCCGCGCCCAAGCACCGCCTCCTCGCGGGGTCTACCGCAGATAGCCTCTTGCACTACTCCCCCGTCGCCGTAGGGCTTACTCCCGCTGACGCCAAGCTCGCCAAGGGCGGCGTGAAGCGCATCAACTTTGCGTTCAGCGAAGACCACCACGAGGGACAAGACCGCGCCCTGCGCCAGGCAGCCTCGCTCGCCGCACGCCTCGACGTCCCGCTGCGTCTCGTCGCGTTCTCACCCACCGGGCTCATCCACCCGCCGCTCAATGCGCAAGTCGACGTCACGAAGAAGCTCGCCACGGAGTGGCACGAGCACACGCTCTCCCTTCTCGATCGCGCGACGGATCTCGTCCAGGACGAGTTCCCGCAGCTCGAGGTCTCCTCCGTACTCGGCTCCGGCGCGGGCTGGCAAGGCGCCGTGGACGCGGTGAAGTGGAAGAAATCTGACCTCATGGTTTTCGGTTCCAACCCCATCTCGCCCTTTGCCCGCGTCTTCTTGGGCTCGCACGCCACGGAGCTCCTCCCCCACCTCACGGTCCCCGTCATCGTCATTCCGGCTGAGGTTTAGACTTCAACTATGACCAGGCCTGAGCATCCGGAAAACGACCTCGACTCGCTCCTTGATTCCATGAACAAGCAGCCGCCCGAGCCACATACGTTCGACGAGCTTGCCGATGCCCCCGATCCCCTCAAGCTCGCCCGCGCCTCCCGCCGCTCCACGCGGCAGGCCATCATCTTCCCGCTCCTCATCGTCGCTGTCTCGCTGCTCATCGGCCTCGGCTCGCTACCGATTATCCGCTCCTTCGGCGGGCCGCTCTGCGCAACCGGCGAGGCAGACTGGCTGTGCACCGACACCGCCCGCTGGCTCTGGATGCCGCTGGCCATGCTCACCCCCACCCTCGGCATGGTGGGCTCCGGCGTCATCATGATGCGCAAGCTCAACGGCTACGTCCGCTGGTTCGTCTGGATGGGCACCTTCTGGTTCTGCGCCCTGCACTTCATGCTCTGGGGCATCGACGTCCTCCAGGTGTTCCTCGACGCCCAGAACCTCTAAGCTCCCCAGTTCCTTGCGCAAGGAACGGACTTAGGATGCGAGCTGGGCTGCGACCTCCGCGCAGTCCGGACGACCGCAGTGCTGCGTCTCGACATGCGAGGCGCAGTCATCGCAGATGAGCACCTGGCGGCGGCAGGTGTCCTCGTTGATGCAGTTGTGGAAGGTATTGGTCGCCGAACCGCAGTGGACGCAGTAACCGAGCTGGATAAAGCCGGGGTCTTCGAGGCCCTGGCCAAACTCGTGGTGCATGCGGCCGTCGAAGACGTAGAGCGAGCCCTCCCACAGCCCGTCATTGCCGAACTTCTCGCCGTAGCGGACGATACCGCCGTCGATTTGGTAGACCTCTTTGAAGCCGCGGTTCTTCATGAGCGAGGAAAGAATCTCGCAGCGAATGCCACCTGTGCAGTAGGACACGACCGGCTTGTCCTTCATCCAGTCGTACTTGCCGGACTCGAGTTCCTCGATAAAGTCGTGCGTCGTGGTGACATCCGGGACGACGGCGCCTTTGAACTTGCCGATCTCGGCTTCCATTGCGTTGCGGCCATCGAAGAAGACGACCTCGTCGCCGCGCTCTTCCACCAGCTTGTTGACTTCTTCCGGCTTGAGGTGGACGCCGCCGCCGATGACGCCGTTCTCGTCGACCTTAAGCTCGCCCGGCGCGCCGAAGGCCACGATCTCGTCGCGGACCTTGACGGACAAGCGCGGGAAGTCGTCTGCGCCGCCCTCGGACCACTTGAACTCCATGTTTTTGAAGCCCGGGTACTCCTTGGTCACGCGCACGTAGCGCTTACACGCCTCCATGTCGCCGCCCACGGTGCCGTTGATGCCATGCTCGGAGATGAGGATGCGCCCCTTGAGTCCCAGGGACTCGCACAGGGTGCGCTGCCACAACATGACGGCCGTGGGATCCGCGATGGGAGTAAAGGCGTAGTAGAGGAGAATTTTGCTGATGCTCACGCCTGCAATTCTAAGCGTGAGCACAGCAGATTCCAGAATTTAGCGCTTCTGGTAGAGCGCGGACTTACGCGCGAAGACCGGGTCCGAGGTGACGAGCACGCCGAGGTTGCGGAAGATGCCCTCGTCAACGGAACCCAGGATGGTCGTCGTGTGGACGTCACAGCCCTCGAGGTTCTTGAGCTGCTCGAGTGCCAGGCGCGCGTGCTCGTCCTTGGCGGCCGACACAGACAGGGCGATGAGCACCTCGTCCGTGTGCAGGCGCGGGTTGCGTGAGCCCAGGTGCTTCGTCTTCAGCGTCTGAATCGGCTCGATGGACTCCGGCGAGAGCAGGTGGATGTCATCATCGATGCCCGCAAGGTGCTTAAGCGCGTTAAGCAGCATGGACGAGGAACAGCCGAGCAGTTCGCTCGTGCGGCCGGTGATGATGGTGGCATCGGCAAGCTCGATGGTGGCAGCGGGCTCGCCGGTCTCCTCGGCCTTGGCGCGGGCCGGGGCCACGACGGGACGGTCGGTGGCCTTGATGCCAGCCTTCGCCATGACGACGGCGGCGCGATCCGACATCGTGGTGTCGAGGCCCAGGCGGGCTTCCTCGACGAGCGCCTTGAAGTAGCGGCGGATGATCTCCTGCTGCGAGGCGGCGCGGCAGACCTCGTCGTCCGTGATACAGAAGCCGGCCATATTGACGCCCATGTCCGTGGGCGACTGGTAGGGCGTGCCGCCGGTGAGCTTCTCCAGCATGGTCTTGAGCAGCGGGAAGGCCTCGACGTCGCGGTTGTAATTGACCGTGGACTCGCCATGGGCAGTGAGGTGGAAGTGGTCGATGATATTCGCGTCGTTGAGATCGACCGTTGCGGCCTCGTACGCGAGGTTGACGGGGTGCTCGAGCGGCAGGTTCCAGATGGGGAAGGTCTCAAACTTCGCGTAACCGGCCTTCACGCCGCCCCGGATCTCGTGATAGACCTGGCTCATCGCGGTAGCAAGCTTGCCGGAGCCGGGGCCCGGGGCGGTGACAACGACAAGATCGCGAGTGGTAGGCGCGAACTCGTTGCGGCCGAACCCCTCGTCCGAGACGACGAGGTCGAAGTCCGCCGGGTAGCCCGGGATGACGCGGTGGCGCGAGACCGTAAGCCCCAAGCGCTCGAGGCGATCGATGAACGCCTCCGCCATCTTGTTGCCGTCTTCGAGCTGCGTCATGACGACGTTCTGGACAAGGAAGCCGCGGCCGCGGAAGACGTCGATGAGGCGCAGAACGTCATCCTCGTACAGGATGCCCAGATCCGCACGGACCTTCTGGCGCTGGATGTCCTTGGCGTTGATGCACACGAGGATTTCGACGTCGTCCTTGATGCGCTCCAACATCGCAATCTTGTTGTCCGGGGTGAAACCGGGCAGGACGCGGGAAGCGTGCATATCGTCGAAGAGTTTGCCACCCATCTCTAGGTAGAGCTTGCCGCCAATCTGTTCGCGGCGGGCGTTGATGTGTTCGGACTGGAGCTCGATGTATTTCTCGCGGTCAAAGCCGATAGCGTGCGTCATGTAGTGGTGCCTTCCGGGGCGCTCGAGGGGTCCATCAAACACCGCGTTGCCGCGGGTCTGGGACGTCTAACATTCCGCACGAAAAGCTTACACCCGTCCGCGTTTCCTTTTTGAAAGCCCAGTTCAACCGCATGATTTCGCCGCCAGACAAGAAAGGAGGAAGCGCCTCGGCGCTGCCAAAGTGTAGGGGTGGCAACGAGGGCGCTTCCTCTGGTTCTCTTACAGTGGTGAAGTTTAAAGCCATTCCCAGGCTGTCACTCAGGTGACTAATCATGATTATGCACGAGAAAAGCGAAATCTCCTCAGCATTTTGTTGATATGTTGCCATCTCATGTAAACGATAGAAACATACTCTGCGCGTGAACTGCGTTAACGGCGTCAACTTATGAACGAAACACCATATTATGAATTACATCACACCGCGTCGCGGGCGGCTTGTTGCCCGTATTTTTCACTCGCTTTGCTTCGGCCAAGAGATGGGAGCGCATGGTGATACCAGGAAAGTACGGTAGGCAAGTCTTGCTTTCCATCCCGTGACTACGATAAACATCATGCCCGAAGGTCACCTCATCCATCATCTCGCGAACCGCCTCAACGCAGAGCTGCGCACCGGCCCGCTGAGCGTCACGAGCCCGCAAGGACGCTTCGCCGCTGAGGCCGCACTTCTCGACGGCACGACCATCGACTTCGCAGAGGCCCGTGGCAAGCACCTCTTCATTCACTTCGACGCCCCCTCGCCGGAGCACACCGTCCATATCCACTTAGGCCTCATCGGCAAGCTCTACTTCGAAGCCCCCGAGGATGACTGGGGACACATCCGCCTGCATATCAGCAATGAGACGTTGGCCACGAACCTGCGCGGTCCGCAATGGTGCCGACTCATCACCGACGCTGAATACGACGCCGCGCTGAAGAAGATCGGCCAAGATCCCGTGCGCGAGGACGCCGACCCAGAGTTTCTCTGGACCAAGGTGCACCGCTCCGCACGTTCCGTAGGCTCGTTGCTCATGGACCAACACCTCTTTGCCGGGGTGGGCAATATCTACCGTGCGGAGGTCCTCTTCCGCCAGGGCATCTCACCGTTCACGCCGGGCAAGGAGCTCACGCGCGCAGAATTCGACGCCCTGTGGGACGACCTCGTGACACTCATGCGGATTGGCGTGCGCGACGCCCGTATCGACACGGTCCGTCCCGAGCACACGCCGGAGGCCATGGGCCGCCCGCCGCGCAAGGACGACCACGGCGGCGAGGTCTACGTCTACCGCCGCGAAGGCATGGCCTGCTACGTGTGCGGCTCCCCCATCCACGAACAGACCATGGAGGGGCGCAACCTTTTCTGGTGCCCCACGTGCCAGCCAAGGCAATCAGCGTAAACGACTCCACGCACGTTTGTCCGCGCCTAGCTGTTAAAAGTCGGGCCAGGCGAGGTAGGTGCTAGTCGACATGACTCCAGTCTCTCATCTTTTGGGAATAATGGGTCCCGTGTGTGGCCGTGATGTCCTTTTCAGCACGCCCGAATAGCTCGGGGCGCCATGCGACGCCGCACCGGGCAGCAGCGGGTCGCGGTGGCCGGGGAGGCGCCGCAGGAGAATTACAACATCGCGCCCACTCATACGATGCCGGTGCTGCGGCCGTTTCGTGGGGTTCCGACCCTCGGGCCGGCGGTGTGGGGCTAACCGCCGAAGACTGTCTTCAAAGCCCACGGTGAGACGGCTTTCGACAAGCCAACCTTCGCAGGGTCGGAGCCGTGTGTGTTCATCACGGAAGGTTGGTACGAGTGGACGGCCGATGATGACCCCGCGCCGGGGACCAGCGGAAGCAGCCCTGGTTCACGTACGCCGGTGGAGGCCGATTTTTATTGCTGGGCTGTGTAAGGCGGTAAATGGGGTGGTGTACGCGACGATGGTGACCACGGCGGCCGCCCCGGAAATGAAGTGGTTGCATCACCGGATGCCGCGGGTGCTGGTGTCGGGAGAAAGGGTTGGGGAGGCCGTGGTGCGGGGAGCGCTGATGGTTCGAGCCACGCGGTCGATGAGATGTGCCGCTGGCTTGAGGGTAATGAAGTGACTTTGCGGGAGATGGCAGTAGGGCCGCCCGGGCACAGGTTGGGTGGCCTGGTGAGCGAGAAGGCGGATAAGGTGGGCGGCAACGTGGCTAACAACGGTCCGCATTTGATGGGGCGGTAGTCCGATGCACTGGGGTTGAGGGTGGGGCGAAGCCGGGGTTCGTATGCCCGGAAGCCGCGGCGGGGAGCTGGGGAATAGTGCGTTTCTTGTGGGGTCGGAATGCGGAAGCGGCGGGGCGCGGGGTGGTCCCCGCGGCTCC